>JAAYSC010000018.1 GCA_012524025.1 Clostridiales bacterium
TCCGCGCTTAACAACCATACTCCTGCTCAGGTCGCAGGTTTGAACCTTGTAAAAAAACAAAAGCGGAGGTATCTGATTGTCGCTTGATTTTGTGCCCATTCTTTCATTTTAACTTTACAGAGCCTTTTAAGGTGTTTCATCCTCTGATCTTTCATCCCCACCCAAGCGCCCGATAATATACTGCCCGGAGGCCTCCGCGGCTCTGCCTATATTATAAATGTTGTCTTCCACCACCTGCGTGATTTTTTCGCGGTAAAAATCGGGGCGGTTCAAAAGATCATCTATAATTTTCGGCAATTTTTCAAAATCTTCTATATCAACCGAAACGCCGATTTCATCGCGTAAGGATATATTAAGGGGTACTGCCTTTATTTTTTTATAATTGGGGTTCATCATTTTCATGGGAGTGTTTATAAATAGCGATGGTTTTTTTGTAGCGTAAGAAAATTCTTGTGCTATGGCAGACCAGTCCGTTACAACCAGGTCAGATGTATAGATATTGGTATTAGAAGAAAAATCATCCTCTATTTCAAAATCTTCGCCCAAGTCGTCGGCATAACGGTCATAGATGGCCTGCATCTTAGCCGGAAAGCGTTTAATAAACTCCGGATGTGGGCGCAAAATTAATTTGTAACCCTTGTGGAGCATTTGTTCTAGAAGCTCTTCCAGGCAAAACTCTAAAAGATTATCTTTCTGCCAAGAAGGAGCTATTAGAACATGCTTTTTGTCTCGCTTGATTTCAGGCAGGTTTTTAACACTTTCCAAGAGTTCATCAAGTAGTGAATAGCCGGTTTTGATCAACCTTTTTTCCTTTAAGCCGTAAACATCTTCAGTTTGCCTGACCTCTTCAATATGGTTAGGGCCGTTGACAAATATTGTATCAAAGGCGTCTAGGGCATGCTCTCTCAGCATTAGATGAAAGCTGGTCATGGCGTGGTCTAAGTAAACATACTCCACATCCTTTTTAACGATGGAACGCTTTATGTGGTATCGGTCCAAGTCCGGCATGGTCATGATAACCATGTCGGCATCCATCTTCATCATAAAAGAAATCAGCTTGGTCGGCCCTACATAATAGGAGTGTAGGCGGGGATTTTTATTTTCGAAAATCTTATCTTTGGGGTCACTGGTCACATAGTGGATGTCAAGATCTGACTCTTCTAAAATATATTCGATGATTCTTCCGAAATATTTATAAAAACCGCTACTTTCCGAATAAAATACCAGCTTCTTCTCCCTTGAGAAAAATCTGTTTACATCAATCTTTTCCCTTGCCTTGTTTTTCCGCTTGACCTCTCTTTGTAGCTTCCTTTCCTCCGCCGTCAACTTCTGCTTTTGTGGGCGATTTTCGTAGTCTATAAGCCTCTTTGGATTGTAAATCAAATTAGCCAAGAATAAAACGGGAATGGACAAATAGTTGCCCACAATCCAATAAAGCCCTATCCCCATAGGCACTATGGAGGCAAAATAAGTTGAGAAGGCCACCAGGAAAGCCGCCGTTCCCCAACGACCTAAGAAACCCTGTTCGCGCTGTAATACATTGTGTCTGTTTTGCAAAGCACTAAGGAGGAAGGAGCTGAGACCCGAGAGAATGGGAACAAGAACAGTAATATTTGACCAAAGCGGTTTTTCTGCCAAGTTAAGGCCCAAGAAGAAAAAATCAAGCGCCTTGATCTCTGCTAAAACCCCACTGCCTTGCAATAAGCTTGCAAAAGCTTCAGGACTTGTTCGGATGGCATTAAGCACTTCAATTTGCGCCCCTACACCCGCCGGCATCAAACTTAAAACTTCGCCTGCCCTTCGTGTAAGCCCTGCTATGAGTTCGGCGTCCAAGTGAAGTAGGTGTTGCAGCGGATTGTAGATAACATTGATAAGCCCTAAAATGATAGGTATTTGAAAAAGAAGCGGAAGCATACCGGCAGCGGAGCTGTATTTTTCTTCCTTATAAAGCTTTTTTTGTTCGGCTAAAATTTGCTGCGCATCGCCGGCATAGCGTTCTTTAATTTCATCAAGTTGGGGCTGAATTTTGACCATTTTTATGGAATTTTTCTGGGAGATCAGTGTTAAGGGAAACATAATTACCTTGGTGAAAAAGGTAAAAATTATAATCGATAAACCATAGTCCTTTACCAATTTAAAGGCAAAGTACATAAGGTAGCCTAAGGGAATACCAAAAATTGTATTTATCAAATCAAGCATAGACTGCCTCCCCTTTGCCTTGTTTTTTCCTCACCATTTCTATCTTTCAAATCCCATTCACCCATCAAGCATGGGGGTATTTCATGGGAATTTCTCTTAGCTTGTGCCAGTTAGAAAAATCATTTGCATCCCCGACTACCTTGAATTCTTCAAGGTAAGATCTACGCTCACCCTTACGAATATCAACTCTATAATAGTATTTCCTCGTATTTTTCTCTTTTGGGTCGACCTCCCAATAGGCTTGAGCATATTCATTGGAATCGATGCCCGCCATTTTTATAAGGCTTCCGCGGAAATTGTCAGAGTCAACCGGGGCCTTGCTTATCTTCAGCGGGCCTGATTCCCCTTTTCTTTTCACAAATAAGCCGGTTAAGATAGGGCGGTCTAACTTTCTAATATCCGTCGACTTACCATGGTCACCGGTGATTATTATGTTGGCATCCTCATAAAGGCCCATATCTTTCAATTGGTTTAAAAACTCACGAACTATGGTAAAGGATCCCATAGTTTGTTGCCTGACCGATGTTTCCTTGGTTTCTACTTTCTGCCCATGTTCGTTCATGTTAAAGGGAGCATGGGAACCGTTTAGATGGATAAAAATAAAGTTGTTCTTCTCACTCTGTGTGCTTAACCTGTCTTCTTTCAGGTTTTTAAAATAAAGGTGATCATCTGTTTTAAAGACCGGAATTTCTCTTTCGTCCTTAATCAAGTCTGAAAACTCCGCCGTGTTTATCCAAAAGCCGGCTTTCATTGTGTGGGGAGCATATTTGAAGGCCGAGAGACGCAAAAACTTGCTTACAGCAAGCTTTTTATCGAGTGTAACCCTACCCGGGATTACATTGTCTGCCAAGCCCTTAATTTGGTCAGCACCGGAAAAGCTATACCTGTCTTCAATATAAAGCTTTGTGCTGTAGTTTTCACGACGCAAGTCTTTTAGAAGGCTGCCCTCTTCATATGCCCTTGCCATGAAGTCTGCGGCCGGTTCTTCATAAAGGGTGATAAAGCCGGTCAGCATATTAACAACAGAAGGGTAGGTACGGCAATATGCATTGATATTGTTGGTGTAGCGAGTAAAGCCGTCCAAGTCATCAAAATAGGCTGGATCATGCTTTACAATGTCGTTTATATACATTTCATCTAGGCGGTCAAGAATCAGTACTATTATATTTTCCTTGGTAGACACTTCATACATACCTGCGCGCGAAAGGTAGAGGTCAGACTTTTTTTCCTTCAAGGCTCCTGTGCTTGCGATACCCACACTTAGGGAAACCAACTGAACCAATATTAATAATATAGGCAGTATAAAGCTAAATCCTTTCCATAAAAGAGAGCTGAAGTAGCCGATAATAAAGGGGAGCGAACTTAGGAGTAACCAAGCAAAGGTGTTGAGTAACATATGCCGGGTCATATTCTGCCAAGGAATCTTGTCCCCCGTCAACTGGCCAAAATCCATGTTTAGAAAGTTACCCTGGATATAGGCTGTAAGCAAGAGCCCCGTGGTAAGAGAAATAAACCAATTAAAAACCTTACCCTTGAAGAGTGACAAAATAAGAGTCATGCCCAAGAAGGCCATAAGACCGGTTAAAAAAATCGGCCCGACTATATCCGCAAAAACAAAGGGAAGCACATTTTTGTTTGAGACAAATAAATCTAAGCTCCCAAAAACGATAAAAGTAAAGCAAAAGGCAAAGGCGCTGACAGCGGCCATCAAGAGCCTGCTAAAATAGGGGCGTTTATCGTAAAAAAGAGCCGTGACACTGCCGCTTGCCGGCGCATCTTCGGCGTCTCTGCTTTGGGCCCTACGGGAGTAAAATTCCTCCATCAACTTCATTTTTATTTTTGTGTATAGGAGCCGGGCCCGCATGGTAAAGGCTGCAAAAAACACGCCCAGCGTTATAAAAAACGCCGCCGTGATTTGGATTATATAAGAAGTTGTTGCCGGATCTATATAGGCTGCGGCCGTGGGTGCCATCAAGGTTGCAAACAAAGCGGCCGTTATCAGTAAACCCGCGAGTTTTGTAATTTTTGAGCGCATATGCTTCCCCCTGAGCTTTATTTTCAAGTTAGCTTAACTAATAGAATACACCCTTTATTTACTACAGTCAAACAAAATAAGCGGCCCCGTGTTTGACATTAAAAATCCTCTCGGCTAAAATAATCGGGTAGCTTTACACTTTGTTTTTCGAGAGGAGCCTGCCCTATTAAAAGCCCCTTATCACGCCTTAAGAAAAGGCTGCGCCCGCTTTATTGCGCCCTACTTTTCATCTTAAAAAACCCGGGTAAGGCCCTACCTATTTTACTTTTTGCCTTTGGGCGTCTGTTTTCATCAAAAAAGTATGCTTTTCTCTTGGCAAGCCCCACTCACACCAATATCGGCGACCACATGATAAGCCTGGGCACAAAAAAATGGTGCCAAGATTTTTTGCCCGGCTATAAGTATAAGGAATTTGATGATGACATCTACAAGGACTGGAGCTTTTTTGACCTGGTCCGTTTGTGTGTTAAAAAAGAAGACTTTGTTTTGCTACGCGGCGGTGGTTCCATAGGTGACCGCTACCTGGGCTATGAGCTTTTTATCCGTCATGCACTTAAGGTCTTGGATAAAAACAAGGTTTTTATGTTCCCTCAATCCATATTTTTCAGTTCCGGCGAACTTGGGCAAACCCAAAGGGCCTTGACCGCCGCCGCATATGACAGGCACCCCGACTTCACCCTTTGCTTAAGGGATCAAGCAAGCTATAACTTGGCCCTTCAAATGTTTAAGAAAACTAAACTTCACCTCTGCCCCGACATGGCCCTCTACTTAAAAGATTCCTACCGACCGAAGAAAGAAAATGAGAGAAGGGGAAGCTTCCTCTGCTTGAGACAAGACGGCGAAAAACACCATAAAAACTTGGCAAAAATCCTGCCACAAAAACTAACTTCCTTGAGCTACCAAATAAGTTTGGGGGACACAGCCGCCGACAGCAGGGTTTCACAGGCCCAAAGGCCGGCTGTGGTTGAAGATTTTCTCTTAAATCTGTCAAAGAAAGAAGCTATCGTAACCGACCGCTATCACGGCCTCATAGCCGCTGCCCTTACCCTGACTCCTGTCGTCGTCTTGCAAAGCGAAGGGCATAAAATCCCTTCCGGCCTTAAATGGTTTGAGGGCGGCAATTTTATCTTTTTTGCCGATTCGCCCGACCGAGTCCCCGCTCTCTTGAAAAAAGCCTTGGCCTGTGAAGAAAGAATCCCGCCGGATTTTTCACCCCACTTTGTTCGCTTAAGGGAGGTTTTCTTTGATGGCTGAAACGAAACTTACAATTATAATCCCCGTCTATAATGTTGAGGCATATTTGCCCCAGTGCCTAAATTCCGTCTTGGCCCAAAGTCTTCCGGATATTGAAATTATTTTGGTCAATGACGGCTCCACCGATAATTCACTTGCCATTTGTTTGGAATATGCCAAAGACAATAAAAATATTATTATAATTAACCAAGCCAACCAAGGCCTTTCCGCCGCACGCAATGCCGGCCTTGAAGCCGCTCACGGTGACTATATAGGCTTTGTTGATTCGGACGATTTTATTGACCGGCATATGTTTCAAAACCTTTATGAAAGCGTAATATCCGACGGTTCGGACATAGGCATTTGTGCCTACCAAAGGGTGGATGATTTGGACTCGCCCATAGGGCTTCCCGGCACTTTCCCCGCTAACATCATAAGCTCTACAGAGGCCTTAGAAAATCTTTTTAGCTCCGATTATGTTTACTTTACCATAGCCTGCAATAAAATTTTTGCCCGCTCCCTGTTTAGTGATATCCGTTTCCCGGTAGGCAAGGTCTTTGAAGACGGCTATGCGGCTTTTCGATATTACCACAAGGCTAAAAAAATATCTTGCACTTCATATTTAGGCTATTTTTACCGTGACCGTGTGGGCAGCATCACAAACTCTTCTTTGGGGGCAAAAAGTTTGGATGCGGTTGACGCCAACGCAGATGCTTTTGTTTTTTTGAAAGAAAATGCTTATGAGGGCTTGGCTCAAAAAGCCCTGGCTAAATACACGGCTTGCGTCTTTGATAAACTCAAACTGCTTGACTTAAGCCAAGCCGATATAGGTTTGCGTTTCAAGAGCCTTCATGGCGACTTTAAGGCCTTTTTCCCCGACATCTTAAAATGCTCGGCCTTAAGCTTTAAAGAAAAAACTCTGGCTTCAAGTTTTCGCTTGAGCCCTGCCTTGTGCAAAAAATTGATGGCGGTGAGGGGCTTGTGAAAAAACTTCTGCTAATTTTATGGAACGGGCTCTTTTCTTTAACCGGCCGTCTGGCCGACCTCTTTTTTCTTGTAAAAGATTTTTTCTACAAACTTTTTACCAAAGCTCCCAAGGTTATGAGCAAGGAAGAAAGTATAAATCATATACTTAAAAGCGGCTGCAGCGTCTGCCGCTTGGGCGACGGTGAAATTAAACTGATAGCCGGCCGAGATATAAGCTTTCAAAAGGCTTGCCCGGAACTTTCGGAAAAATTTGGCTCACTTATGGCATGTGAAGACGAGCGACTTCTGGTCTGCATACCGGACGCCTTTTCCACACTGCAAGATTTCGAAAGCGCCGACGGTCTTTATTGGAAAAAGCATTTAGCCCGCTACCGACCCGCTTGGTACAAATATGCCGGGGCCGATAAAACTTATGGCAACGCCTTTATATCCCGCCCCTATATGTGCTTTAAAGAAAAAGAAAAGGCCCCATTTTATTTTGATTTGCTAAAAAAGCTGTGGAAAGGCCGCCAACTTGTTATAATAGAAGGTGAAAAGACAAGGTTTGGGGTTGGTAATGACCTGCTTGAAGGCGCCGCCGGCATAGAAAGGATTTTAGGGCCTTCTTCCCAAGCTTTTACCCACTACGATCAACTATTGGATTGTGCAAAAAAGTCAGATAAGTCCAAGCTGATTATAATCGCTTTGGGGCCGGTCGCTTCTCTGCTGGCTTTTGAATTGGCCGCCCTGGGCTATCAGGCCTTGGATTTGGGAAACCTTGATACGGAATATGAATGGTATTTAAGGGCTTGCACCGAAAAGCAGCCCATAAAAGGCAAGTTGGTTTATGAGGCCGGTGGCGATACAGGCGTCGGCCCTTGCTTGGATAAAAACTATGAGAGCCAAATTATTGCAAAAATTTTTTAGGAGTGGGAGTGAAAGATAATGGATTGGTTAAAACATGGAAAAAATGCTTTGGACCTGGGCAGAGCTTTTTCTGCCCACAAGAAACTTAAAAAAAGCCCCCCTCCCAAGGTCTCTGTTATAGTCCCCTTCTATAATGCCATGCCCCATTTTGCCGACTGCCTCAGCTCACTTTGTCACCAGACCTTGGATTCATATGAAATAATTTTGGTTGATGACAGGTCGGACGATGGCAGTTCTGCCTTCAGCCAAATTTACAGCGAGTTTTCAGACAAAATTAAAATCCTTTACCAATACCACGCCGGTGTCAGTGCTGCCCGCAACAAGGGTCTGCAAGCCGCCCGCGGTGAATTTGTTGCCTTTGTTGATGCCGATGACTATGTGGAGCCCGACTTTCTTGAAGAGCTCTATATGTCCGCAAGGTCTCAAGGAGCCGATCTGCTAACTTCCGGCTTCTTTAAAGACGATAAAGTTTCGGGTCAATCCCAAGCAATAAGCCCCTTCTTTGAACCCGGCTCTTTTATTTCAAAAACCGATATTTCAGCCGCGGCTGCCCGGATGCACCAAACACAGGTCTTTAATTATTTCTGGCGTAATCTTTATTCAAATGATCTCATCAAAAAAAATAAGATCCGATTCGATGAAGATATGTCGGTTGGCGAAGACACGCTTTTTTGCATGGAATGTATGCTGAAAGCCAAGCGTGTGGCCGCAAGTGACCTTATCGGCTACCACTACCGCATCCATCCCGGCAGCACCATGCGGCAAGAGCACATAGACACGCTCTTCCCTTCCCTGCAAAAGCAATTTCGTGCTAAGCTACAACTGGCACAAATTCATCTGGCAGACTATTTAGATGAATATAATGACGACTTGGCTCGCCACGGATTAGAGGTTCTCCTTCCCCTTATTATTAAAAACATCTATAAGGGGCCGGAGGAAGAAAGGACAGAAGAGCTCAAAACGGTTTTAGAGTCCGATTTCTTAAGCTTTTGTTTTGACCATTATGACCTTGAGAATTCCCCGGTCAAGTCCACCGACCTAATCTTGCTTCGTTTGGTCAAAAAGAAGAGGTTTCAGCTTACCGACCTCCTCTGTAGACGGGTGATTTTCAAGAAAGAAAAAGGCAAGGAAGAATAAATGCAGAAAACAGTCATAGAACCCAAGGGCAAAAACGGGCAGTATTTCAAGGACCTTTGGCGCTACCGCGGGCTTGCCCTAAACTTCGCCAAGCGGGACATAAGGGTCCGCTACAAGCAAACCGCTATAGGTATCGGTTGGGCCCTGATAGGGCCCCTTATAAATATGCTCTTGATGAGCTTTATCTTCGGCAACCTGGCAAAACTACCAGCCGACGGGCAAGCTCCATATCCCATAATGGTTTACTCCGGGCTTATAGCCTGGAATCTTTTTGCCCGTTCTTTGACAGTCGGCGCTTCTGCCTTTTCAACAAACGCAGACTTAATGAAGAAGGTCTATTTCCCCCGTTTGGCCGCTCCCCTGGGCCAGGCCCTGGCTGTTTTGGCTGACTCCTTAATATCCTTCCTAATTCTTTTTCTGCTCTTTGCCTTAACGGGCTATTCACCGCCTATGGCTCGTTTGCCCCTGGGACCGGTCGCTCTCTTGCTGCCGCTTTTGTTGGGTTTTTTTGCCGGCATCTTCCTGGCTCCTTGGTCTGTCCGCCGCAAAGACCTAAACCACGCTCTCCCCTTCCTTCTGCAAATGGGGCAATATTTAAGCCCCGTGGTTTATTCTTTTGCCCTCATATCTGCAAACTTTTCCCCAAGAATGGCCCTGCTTTACAGCCTCAACCCCATGACCGGCAGCCTCAACGCTTTCAAATGGTGTTTGATCGGGGAATTGGATTTTCATCTGCCTTCTTTTATCATAAGTTTAGCCTGGCTGACCTTCCTTATTCCCGCAGGGCTCTACCGTTTCCGCAAGGCAGAAAGAAATTTTGTAGACTTAATATGAGGTAGTTTTATGCGAAAAAATCCCCTTGTGATAGATATTAAAAACTTAAGCAAAATCTATAAAATCAAACAAAGCCTCAATGCCGACAACTCTGATAAGAGCAGCCGCATCAAAGCTCTTTTCAAGACCGAAACATATGAGGATTTTTATGCCCTTAACGGGGTTAATTTAGAAATCCGCCAAGGCGAGAGGGTGGGAATCATCGGCAAGAACGGTGCCGGTAAGTCCACCCTCTTAAAGCTTTTAGCTCGCATAACCGAACCTTCCTCCGGCTCTATTGAAATGCTGGGCAAGCTTTCCGCTATGTTAGAGGTCGGCACCGGTTTTAATGCGGAACTTACCGGCCGGGAAAATGTTTACCTAAACGGTGCCATCTTGGGTATGAAAAAATCAGAAATAGACCATAAGTTTAGCCAAATAGCAGGTTTTTCCGAAATCGGTCCCTTCATAGACACACCTGTCAAGCGTTATTCCAGCGGTATGTATGTCCGCTTAGCTTTTGCGGTTGCCTCCCACCTGGAGCCGGACATTCTTATTTTAGACGAAGTTTTTGCCGTGGGTGACCAAAAGTTTCGACAAAAATGCATTGACCGCATTAAGGAAATATTGCAGTCCGACAAGACTATACTTTGCGTCAGCCACCAAATGGGCTTGATACGAGAACTGTGTGACCGCGTCCTCGTCCTTGACAAGGGCAAGGTGGTTTTTGACGGGGACACCGAAAGCGCCATTGAATTTTACACGGGGCAAGAAGCAAAAGAACAATCCGGCATTTATGATTTAAGCCGAGCTGACAGGCCCTCGTTTTTGAACCCCAAAGCCCAGATGACTACCTTTAAAACCCTAAAATCCGACAATCGACCCGACCGCCTTTGTTTTGATTTGTCCTGGAAGGCTTTTGAAGATTTAGGAGGGGTAAAACTTCGCCTTACCATCCGTTACTTTGATGATTCGAAAATCGGTTTTGCCCTTCTTGATCCAAAGCTTGATGCCAAGGCCGGTGACGAATTTCGCTGGAACTTATCCTTTGATACATCCCCTCTTTTCCCCGGAAAATACAAGGCGGGCCTGGCTCTTTTCTCCCAGGATGACTCCGGCAGCTCCCGGCATTTTGATTACATTAGGGATGCCTTTGGCTTTGAAGTTTTTGAAGAATCAAAAACCGGCAACTTGCCGGCTTACAGCCACCGCGACTGGGGGCATGTTTTATTTGACGGGCTTGACAAAATCAGGTAGACAGATTTATAATTTTCACAATATCTATGGGCCCGTAGCTCAGTTGGGAGAGCGTTCGGTTCGCATCCGAAAGGTCGTGGGTTCGAATCCCTTCGGGTCCACCAAATAAAAAAGCCGTCGGTAGCATTTTGCTTTACCGGCGGCTTTTAGTTTTATTCTTTTTTCATCCCATACTTTTGATTGTTTCCACCAAATATAGGGGTAAACTTATCAATCCCTCTTGCTCTTCATAATCCGCCATTGAAACTCTCACGGAAAGCTTGGGACTATATTTGTCCCTGTATACCTTTAAACTTTTTGCCTGCAAATTAAGCTCGGCCTTTACTTCTAAGGGAATAATTTGCCTGCCGTTGTCAAGAACAAAATCAATTTCTGAGCTTCCGTTTTCATTTGTCCAATAATTAATCTGCATATTGTTTAATGTTTTAAGTTCTTGCAATACATATTGCTCCGTCAATGCCCCCTTAAACTCTTTGAACATCTCGTTACCGTCAAGCAAGGTTGTAGCCTGTAACCGCACCATACAGGATAGGAGTCCGATATCCAACACAAAGAACTTAAAGGCCTTTTCATCTTCGTAGACTTTAATCGGCAGGTTGGGCTTTTTTATGCGGTGGACCTTATAAGCAAGCCCACAGTCAAGTAGCCAAAGCATGGCAGTTTCATATTCTTTTGCCCTTGCCCCTTCTTTAACCAAGCCATACAAAAACTTTTTATTCTCTCTGGCAAGCTGGGCCGGTATGCTGTTCCATAGCATCCTTATCCTTGGCACAATATTGCTTGGCGCATGTTTGGAAAAATCTTGCTCATAGGCATCCAAAATTCTTTGCTGAATAAGCCTTACCCGATCAAAATCCGTGTTTTGTGAAAAGTCGAAAACGGCCTCCGGCATTCCGCCGACAAAATAGTATTGTTTGAGCAGGTTAATGTATTCATGTTTGAAGGTAGTAATCATCTGAAAATCGTTTTTTTCAATCAGACCTGCAAGTTGCGATTTCCCCATTGCCATTACAAATTCGCTAAAAGATAGGGGATACAGATCCATGAACTCAACCTTACCCACAGGGAAAGATGTACCCTCATGCAAGGCCACCCCCAGAAGCGAGCCTGCACACACTATATGATATTGGGGGGCATCCTCATAAAAGTATTTTAGTGCAGTCAAGGCTTTGGGAATTTCTTGAATTTCATCAAAAATCAAAAGGGTGTTTTCACTGTCAATGGGTTTTCCCGCAAAAAGTTCAAGCCCGGTAATCAGCCGCTCTATATCATAATCGCCTGTAAAGAGGTCTTCTAAAAGACGGTTGTTTTCAAAATTTAGATAGACGGTGTTTTCATACTCCGAAGCACCGAATTTCTTCATCAACCATGTTTTTCCAACCTGCCTGGCACCTCGGATTATGAGGGGCTTTCTGCCCGACTTCAGCCGCCAGCTTTGTAGGTTTTCCATAGCTTTTCTATACACTTTTAACCACCTCACAGCTTGAATTCATTTAAATTATAACAAGGGTTTACATAAACTGCAAGGACTTTTTGTAGTGACACCACACTTTCTCCTACGACTTTTTGTGTTGCCATCACACTTTTTCTAACGACTTTTGTCTTTTGAGAGATTTTCTTGTTTTGAAATGCCGATGTGTTATAATTCAGAGGCAAAAGACTTTATTGATTTTTGAAGGAGACTAAACATGCCGAAAAAACAACACAAGGAACTCTGGCGGACCATAAAATTCGGGCTCTTTTCCATCAGTGCGGGTGCCATTGAACTGCTCAGCTTTACACTTTTTAACGAACTGCTCCACTGGCCCTACTGGGCAAGCTATTTGACAGCCTTGGTTTTGAGCGTGCTTTGGAACTTCACACTCAACAGGCGCTTCACCTTTAAATCCGCTTCCAATGTACCTCTGGCTATGCTCAAAGTCTTCGGCTACTATTGTGTCTTTACGCCTGTTACCACCATCATGGGAAATTATTTGGCGGAAACCCTGGGTTGGAATGAATACCTTGTGACCGGCCTTAATATGCTCCTTAACTTGGTTACAGAGTTTTTGTTTCAGAAGTATGTTGTTTTCCGCAACACCATTGACACAAATGAGCTTGCACAAGAAGAATAGCATCTTTATGTTCTTAAATATAAATCCGAAACCCGGCATTAACTCTGCTTGGTTTCGGATTTATTTAATTAATATTCTTCCTCGTCCTCAAAATCATCATCTTCAAAAAGAGCTAAATCGTCCGCATCTTCTTCCTCTTCTTCATCAAAAAGGCTGAAACTCAATGCCATTTCCCATGGTTCAATTTTTCCGTTACCGTCCCAGTCAAAGAAAGCGACCGCCCCCCTCTTTTTTAAATGTTTGCAATCATTTTCCTGATACAATCAACATCTTTCGCAAACTGTTTCGGGCAATCCCCCCTAACAAACTCCATTATCAGGGGAATGCTCCGCTTGCTTGTGGATATAGTTTCAAAAAAACTTTGCCAGCGCTCGGGCTTCTCACAAAAAGGATAGCGCAGATTGAAATTTGACCAATTAAAAACATGGACAACCACAATATGGTCCAACAAGGCCTTGAGCGATTCTAAATCCTTTTTCTCATTGCCCTGGGGTTGCCAATAGGTCTTATAGTTTCCTGCCTTGCAAGCCTCTAGGACTTTGAGGGCATTTTTCAAATTGTCATTATAGGTGTTTTGGTGGAATTCGGCCGCCACGGTGATCTTATATTCTTGGGCCATCGAGCACAATTTTTCAAGCTCGGCTATCATTCTTGCGAAGGTTTTTTGGGTATATAGAGCGCCGGGGCGACCGCCCAGCCAGATGCGGACTATTTGGGCACTCGTAGCCTTGGCTGTTTTACAGATGGCCTCAAATTTTTCAAAGTCTTCTTCACCTGTTTTGTAGTAAGAACCATAAGAAAGGCTTCTTATGCCAAACTTTTCTTGGCCTTCTAAAACTTGTTCTAAAGCAAGGGGGTCATCATAGGGCAGGTGGATATCCCCGCCCCATTCTATAAGGTCAATTTCATTTTCTTTGGCCAGAGCAAAAATCTCTTCCACATTTTTTTGTCTGAAGGTTACCGTTGTGAAACCCAAACGCATGGGGCCCTCCTCTAAAGATTTTAAAAGCCGCCGCACTCTCTTGAATGCGGCGGCTTTTCATTTTTATTGATCGTCTTGCGGATATTTTACGCCGATTATTTTCCTGATAGCGTCCATTTGTTCCATAATAAACATTGATTGGGCGTGGGTCAGAATATCACTTTCCAACTTCCCGGCCCTGATGCATTCATTGGCTTCCATAATCTCTTCTTCAAAGCCATTGCCATAAAAGGGCATATGATAATCGGTGGATTCGCCGTCATAAAGGTGGACGGTAAAGTTTTCCGCAGCATAGAATCTGCCGGTCACATCAATGCGCCCCTTGGTGCCAAAAATATGGCCATCGGAAGGTTTTTTCACCATCATAGCCGATGTCAGGGACGACATAGCTCCGTTTTCATATTTGAGCAGATAGCAGGCGTGTTCATCAACCTGATTATTTTCACCTATATCGGCCACAGCTTTTATTTCTTCAACCGGGGATTTGATAAACCAAGAAGCAAAGCTCAGGCAGTAGCAACCCACATCCAGGATAGAACCCCCGCCGAACTCGGGTTTAAAGGCGTGGTGGTCGGGCTCGTCGGACATTTCATAACAGAAGCGACCTTCTATGCCCTTGACTTCACCGATTTGACCGGATTCAACTATTTCAAGAAGCTTGAGGACACCCGGCACCAGGCGGGGCCACATGCCTTCCATAAGGAAAACCTTGTTTTCCTTGGCGGAGTCAATCATCTTTTGCAACTCTTTGGCGTTTACCGTAATGGGTTTTTCGGAAAGGATATGCTTGCCCTTGTTCATAAACAAGATGGCGTTGGGGCCATGAAGGCCGTGAGGAGTCGCAACATAGGCGGCGTCAATCTTGTCCGACTCGGCCATGTCTTCATAAGTTCCAAAGCGGTGTTCAATACCGAAACGGTCGGCAAAAGCGTTTGCCTTTTCAAGGCTGCGCGAGGCTATAGCCGCAAGCTCTGCACCCGGGGTGTTCTTGCAAGCATTGGCAAAGCGTTCAGCTATGCCCCCCGCACCTATTATCCCCCAACGAATTGTCTTCATACATTGGTCACTCCTTTAAAATTATTTTGCCTCTTGATTATACTTGATTTTCTTGCAAAACTCCATACCATGTGATATATTGACAAAGCAAGCACTCGCGAATTTGCGTTTATTTGCATTGAAATAAAAGCTATTTAAGGAGGCTGTAAAATGAGTAAGTATGAATGTGTATGCGGTTACATTTATGACCCGGAGCTTGGCGATCCCGACAACGGCGTTGCCCCCGGCACCGCTTTTGAAGATGTTCCCGAAGATTGGGTCTGCCCCGACTGCGGTTTGGACAAAAGCGCTTTCACAGAGTTGGTGTAACCTTAGCAAAACCCAACGCAAGGCCGTTTAGCGCTCCAAGCGCCAAACGGCCTTGTTTTAAGTTTGAAGGGGGGCCTAAATTGCTCTACGATTCAATAATAATCGGCCACATCACAATGGATTTTGAAACCGACTACCAGGGCAATGAAAGGCAAATTGAAGGCGGTGCTGTTTTGTATTCATCTGCCTCTGCCCATGCCCTGGGCCACAAGGTTGCGGCTGTAACAAAGGTTGCGCAAGGCGACACGGCTCGCTTAAAAGCCTTTACCTTGCCCGAAAGTCAAATATACCTTTTACCCAGCGAGCGTTCCACTGACATGTCAAATAAGTATTTATCGGCGGACAGAGAAAGGCGCCGAAGCACCTGCCCAAGCTTAGGTGACCCTTTCACGCTTGCCGACTTACCCCGGGGCATTGAGGGTCATATCTACCATTTTGCCGGCTTGCTTCTCGGTGATTTTGAAAATGACATGATTAGGGCCGCTGCCAAAAAGGGCGCCCTTGCTTTGGATTTGCAGGCCTGCTTGCGAAACCGAAAGGCTGCCGACGGTTCCATGTTCTTCAAAGATTGGGGCGACAAGTTTCAGATGCTCCCCCTCATAAGCTACCTTAAAGCAGACGCTGCCGAGGCGGAAATTATGACCGGGCTTAGCGACCGCAAAGAGGCAGCCAAACTGCTGCACCAATGGGGAGCAAAAGAAATTATGATAACCCACAATACGGAAGTTTTAATCTATGACGGTAAAGATTTTTATACCTGCCCCATACGCTCACGCAACCTGAGCGGCCGCACCGGCCGTGGTGACACGACCTTCGCCGCTTATATTAACGAAAGGCTTTCAAAAGGCATCAAGGAAGCCTTGCTAACGGCTACGGCTACCGTTTCCCTAAAGATGGAAACCCCCGGCCCCTTGCGCGCAAGCCGTAAAGATGTGGATGAGTATATCAAGGAGTTCTACGGGGATTGTTTGAGATCTCGTCCTTAAAGCTCTGGACGCGAATGTGCTTTACACCTAAAACAGATGATTCTTGTACCACCATAGGTTTCGAGTCTTCAACTTACACTTAAGTTTACAGTACGGCAATCTATTCAGAGGGGGCAAGACTATGGCAAATCATTATTGTCCCAATTGCGGATCAGAACTAGTGGAGGTTGAAGGTTCTGAAGGTCTTCTCGAATGTCCATATGGCTGTGACCGGTCTCCAAATGCTACTGACATTCCTCTGGCACGCGGCTGTGGTAAATATTATGATTTAGACAAGACACATGAAGAAGGAGCGAAAGAAAGCGAGAATTCATAGAAACATTTTGATGATGTGTATGGAAAAGCACCATACAGTGCGTACAGTGATTATTATGCGGATATACTCAACTTCCTCGAGGAAAATTGTCATTTTTTGAAGCCAAATTAAGTTTTATTTTTAAGAAAAATAAGAGAGGGTGCCATTCAGCATGAGTAACATGAAACTTAAGCTCCTATATCTCGCTGACATATTTCGGAACGAAACAGATGAGGACCATCCTTTGTCGGTTGCCGATCTTATTAAAAAGCTTGCTATTTGTGGCATATCTTCAAATCGTAAAACGCTATATGAGGACATTGAGGTTCTCAAAGAATATGGCTTGGATATTTATACCTTCAAGAATAAGGGTACTGCCAATATGTACCATCTTGCGAGTAGGGACTTTGAGTTGCCGGAATTGAAGCTGTTGGTTGACACAATACAATTTTCGCACTTTTTAACACCACGAAAGAGCAAGGAACTTATTTGCAAGTTGACAGAGCTTACAAGTATTTATCAAGCTAATCAGCTTGCGCGCTCGGTCATCTTCACAGATGAGATGAAATGTCTAAACGAAAGCATTTACTATACAATCGACTCCATCCATAACGCAGTACTTAAAAAGAAAAAAATAGCTTTTAAATATTTCAGCCACACCATAGACAAGAAGAAGGAATACCGAAACAGCGGCAACCAATACATCGTCAGCCCCTATACAATGGCCTGCTCCAATAACAATTACTATCTCATTGCATTTCACGAAAAATATAAGGATTACTCTCAATTCAGAATCGACCGTATGGAAAAAGTTGAAGTCTTAGACCAACCACGCTATGAACTTTCGGAAGGGTTCAAAATGGAAAAGTACATTCAAAAGGTCTTTCGTATGTACAGCGGTGAACTGAAAGAAATCGAAATTGTATTTGACAACTCCCTAATCAACACTGCGATTGACCGTTTTGGAAAGAATGCCTTTTTTACAAAAGTCGATGATGGGCACTTTAAAGTTTGCACTACCCTTTCCATTAGCCCTACCTTTTTCTCATGGTTGTTTCAATTCGGTGATAAAGCAAGACTAACAGCACCACAAGACGTAAGAGATGAACTAATTGCTCATGCCGAAGGGTTTATGAATAACCTATAGACAGCAAATTGTTGGTAGATAAATAATTGGTTTTATAATACACAAGAGGGTGTCCTTAGTTTAGGACACCCTCTTGTGGTATACTTATATGTGCAAGCAAACGTTCAAAAAAAGTGCCGGTGTAGCCTTCTTAAAGTTCGGCATATTTTAGAATGTGGGTTCAAAGTAAAGTTTATGGAGGTTTTTTGTATGAGCGATAACAAGTTAAACAACTGTGAGCACTGCGGACAACCATTGGATTCTGACGAGATCTGCCTAAAATGTAACCCCACGACCAAACAAGAGCCTGATTTAGATCAAACTGCTAATGAAAACCCAACATCGTTCTTTAAAAAAGGATTGCTTCTTGTTAAAAAGCACAAGAAAGTCAGTATAGCAGCAATGACAACAGTCCTTGTTGTGGCTCTTGTTAGCACCCTTCTTATTGTTTTTTTGACATCGTCAACAAATAAGCTATTAAAAGCAGCAGGCGACGGTAATCTTGAAGGCTTCGGATTTTTATCATACTTAGATGAAATACAAGAAGTACACAACAATCCTCGTAAACTATCCAAAATTGAGAAGGCTATAAAGAAACAATGCGATAATGCTTATGAGGATTTTCGGCGCGGGAAGATATCTTATGAAGCAGCTAGTACAAAGATTGAATCTTATGGTTTGTTAGCAAAGTTGGGCTCTTCAACAGAAAAATATGTAGAAGGTATTGAAGAAAAAACAGAGCTACTCAATAACTCCATGTTGGCTTACGACCTTGCCTTAGATTTGGAAAAGAACGGAGACATTAATGGTGCTTTGCTCAAGTATGCCGAGGTTGTAGAAGATGACAAGTCTTATAGAGATGCTCATTCTCGAATAGAAAAGCTAAGCAACACTTTTGTAGAAAAACTCAAGACCTTGGAAGCAGAGAAAGATTATCGCTCCATAGTAATGCAAGGGACCCAATTAAACGAAAACCGAAGGATTACCGAAAGTGCAAGAGAACAAATATCCACCTTGGTTAGTAATGCAAGGGCAGCATTAAAGACCTCTGCAGAGAAGCTATTGACTGTTGAGGTCAGAGAGCACGACACAGGCGGCACATACCTTTTCGCCACTACCGAGGAATTTGAATCCACAAACAATAAGGGCTTAAAGGCAACATTACTCGGGGCGATTGATCCCGAAGAAAGTCGCGCTTCTTTAGGAATCCGCATCTCTTTTTATCCCAAGAGTTTTGTTTTTATCAACAAGGCATTTATCGGCTCCACAGATAATAATATCACCGGGGACGCCGACATTGAAACCGAATATGCGGGTTATGGCCAATACTATACAGATGGTGGCAAAGATGCAAAATATTTAGCATCAGGGGTTTGTGGTTTTTTTGATTGGGAAGAGTTAAATAAACTTTATAATATTTTGGACGGGAAAGAACAAGGCTACATAAAGGTTTTTACAAATTATAGTAGCGATTCATTTTCCTTCCCAATCCCGGAAGAGCTTAGGCTGTCAATATTAGCTCTACTGGACTACCGTCTGGCAATTTATAAGGAAAAGCCTACAGATAACGCATCATAAAAAAGGCGATATTTATTCCATAATTTGGCTCTGTAAAGTTAAAATGAAAGAATGGGCACAAAATCAAGCGACAATCAGATACCTCCGCTTTTGTTTTTTTACAAGGTTCAAACCTGCGACCTGAGCAGGAGTATGGTTGTTAAGCGCGGAA
>JAAYSC010000019.1 GCA_012524025.1 Clostridiales bacterium
AAATCGTATCTTACACATGTTCCACAACAGATTCTTAGAAAAACAAGTGGTTTCCGCTTAACGCTTCCACCACTTGTTTGTTTCCATTTTTTTGGATTTACCCCAACTATTGACAAAGAGCCTATAATCCTTGGGGTTTTTGTGACCAAGGGTTCGGAAGGCCTGCTTGTTGAAACAGCGGCACAATCTAAAATCCTATCACTTATCAATGAGAGAAACTTTTTGGCAAAAGATTTTATATATTAGCCGATTCTAAATTTTAAGGGGGCTTTGACTTTGAAGGATCTATTTAAGGGCAGTTTGACTTTGGCAAATTTTGTAACTTTGACCAGGATACTTATCTTACCGCTTTTTGTATACTTTTTTTATCAAGAAAAAATGTTGTATGCTGTTTTGGTCTTGTGTTTTTCAGGCTTTACGGATTATCTGGACGGCACGATAGCCAGGCGCTTTAATCAAGTGAGTGAACTGGGCAAGGTTTTAGACCCGGTTGCCGACAAACTGACGCAAATCACGATTGCGGTCATGCTTTTCTTGGAATTCCACAAGGCCCAAAATGAAATCTTGCGTGTTTTTAGCTGGGTCTTTCTATTCTTTCTTGTTAAAGAAGGGGTTATGGTTATAGGCGGGGGCCTGATGATCCTCATGGGCTTGAGGCCGGGCGCCGCAGAGATTTTCGGAAAAGTCGCAACCTTCGTCTTTTACGCCACAATGTCTTTGATTATAGCATTCGGCCCCGAAGTAGGCGCCTTTGTAAGAAACAAAGAAAATCCCATCCTAATTTTGCCCGATTGGGCCTTGATTATTATGGTGGTCATAACCGCGGCACTGACTTTAATTGCCTTTTTAAGCTACATGCCGGAAACATTTCGTCAGTTTAGAGGGTGGGCTCAAGAAAAAAAGAAGTCAAATGAAGATAAAGCAAATCGTTAAGGAGTAAACTTACAAATATGAAGCAAATTTTGTGTATCAAATGTAAAGAAAGGCCGGCCGTGTTTTTTATATCGCGCTTGGAAGCGGGTAAAAACACGCAGGAAGGCTATTGCATGAAGTGTGCAATGGAAATGAATATAGGCCCCGTTAAAGAAATTATGAAAAGTATGGGGATTGATGAAGAAGAGTTTGAGGTAATGCAAGAACAATTCAACGAACTTATGGAAGACCCACCCGAAGAGGGATTCATGCCCGGCGGTGCAGGTACTTTTCCGATTTTTCAGACTTTCGCACAAGACAAGGGCAAGGAAAAAGAAAGTGACAGTAAAGATGCGGGTGACAGCGACGAGGATGACTCTCCGCTTATAAAGGACCTGCAAGCAATGTTTAAAAGAAAAACAAAGGATAAGAAAAAGAAGGACAGCAAAAAGAAGTTCTTAACTCTTTATTGTGCGGACCTAACTCAAAAAGCGGCCAAGGGTGAAATTGACAGAATAATCGGCCGCGAAGAAGAAATAAGCAGAACCATACAAATTCTATGCAGGCGCACCAAAAACAACCCCTGCCTCATAGGTGAACCGGGGGTCGGCAAAACCGCCATTGCCGAAGGCTTGGCTATTCGCATATCAAAAGGTGCGGTTCCGGCCAAATTAGCAAAAAAAGAAATACATTTATTGGACCTGGCCTCACTGGTCGCGGGCACTCAGTTTAGGGGTCAGTTTGAAAGCCGCATTAAGGGTTTGATTGACGAGGTCAAGACCTTGGGGAATGTTATTTTGTTTATAGATGAAGTTCATTCCTTGGTGGGTACGGGCGATGCGGAAGGTTCTATGGACGCTGCAAATATTTTGAAACCGTCACTTTCACGCGGTGAAATTCAAATTATCGGCGCCACAACTTTTACGGAGTACAGAAAATATATTGAAAAAGATGCGGCACTTGAAAGGCGCTTGCAACCGGTAAAAGTTGAAGAGCCTTCAATCGATGATACCTACAAAATGTTGCTGGGTATAAAAGACTACTATGAAAACTTTCACAGGGTTGAAATCAGTGACGCTTTGGTATACAAAACCGTTACCATGTCCGAAAGGTATATAAATGACAGGTTTTTGCCCGACAAGGCAATTGACCTATTAGACGAAGCCTGCACCAGTGCCAACTTGCGCAATGTTCACATAAGTGAGCTTGAAAGTGCGGAAGAGAGGCAAAAAGAGCTTGGCCAAGCTTTGGAAAAAATGGCAGAAAACCCCGAAGATACGGACTATGAAGAAAGCGCCAAGATGAAAGAAGAACTTTCAAAGCTGGAAGAAAACATGGAAAACTTGAGAACTTTAGCTTCCGACAATGCCGTTACCGAAGGTGATTTAGCCAGGGTTTTGCAGCTATGGACCGGGATCCCGGCACAAAAGATTATTGAGAGTGACTTGAGGAAGTTGGCATCACTGGGTAAAAACCTTAAGAAAAAGATTATCGGCCAAGACGAAGCCGTGGATTTGATCGCATCGGCCATCAAGCGCGGGCGGGTACAAATAAATCCACGCAGGCGTCCCTCATCATTTATTTTCGTAGGGCCGACGGGGGTCGGTAAAACCGAATTGGTCAAGCAATTGGCAGATGAGCTCTTTGACACGCCGGAAACGCTCATACGCTTGGATATGTCGGAATTTATGGAAAAACATTCCGTGTCCCGCATTATAGGCTCACCCCCGGGTTATGTCGGTTATGATGAAGCCGGTCAATTGACCGAAAAAGTGCGGCGCAAGCCCTATTCGGTCTTGCTGTTTGATGAAATTGAAAAAGCCCATCCCGATGTAATGAACATTTTGCTGCAAATTTTAGATGAAGGTAGGATTTCAGATGCCCAGGGCAGGCAGGTCAGTTTTGAGAATACTGTTATAGTCATGACCTCAAACGCCGGTAGCGAAAAAAGAGAAGGCGCCTTGGGCTTTGCAAAAAGCAAGGGGGAAGCCTCGCGTGAGAAAGCTCTAAAGGCTCTTTCGGACTTTTTGAGGCCCGAGTTTATCGGCCGTGTGGATGAAATTGCTGTTTTTAATGACTTGACGGTGGAAGACTATGAGCAAATCGCCGGCCTCATGTTGGGTGAGCTGGTAGATCCCTTGCAAGACAGGGGCATTAAGCTTACTTGGACCAAAGAAGTTTTGGAAAGCTTAGCCAAAGAAGCCATCGGTGGGGTCAGGGGCGCTCGTGATCTGCGCAATTTAATAAGGCGTAAAGTGGAAGATAAAATAGCAACAGAAATAGTTGACAGGTCAGAAAAAGCTTTTTCAAGTGTTAGCCTGGTTTTAGTAAACAATGAAGTGTCTATGAATATTGATTAAGATAAAGAAAAAACTCGGTCGCCTCTGCTGTTTGCATTGGCGACCGAGTTTTTTTCTTTGAGTTTAATACATCTCGGTGTCATCATCTGAAAATTTATGTTTGATTTCGTCTAAAATTTCTTCCAAGCCGCTCAACTGCTCCTTGACCCTCCGCCTAAAATTAGGGTAGGCCCACAAGAGCCTGTTCTTATCAGCTTCCTTTGCTTTAGTGTCTTTAGCTTTTCCCTTGAAGCCAAAGGCCAAAAAGACATCGTTTATTTGCTTGTTAAAACCTTCCAAACGCTTCGTAGTGCCGGCTTGCAACTCACCGAATTTTTCATTGAAAATGTTTATGGCCTCATCTTTAAAGGACACCATTGAACCTGTGAGTTTATTGAGCTTGCCCATTAAACTCTTAACATCCAGGGCGTTTTTAACGGCATTGGCAAGGTCAAGCAAAAATACAAATAGGATTAGAGCCAGCACAAGATAAAGCCTCTTGGGTGCAGTCAGGGGAAAGAGCTTGCCCAATATGTCGGCGAAAAAGGGGTGGACGAGATACATAAAAACAATGGAAGCCATACCCCAGTAAACAGAATGTTGCAGACAGATGCGGCCTTGAATATTAAAGGGTTTGTCCGAATAATCCCACCAGCGGGCATGGAATAATTTTTCCATTATAAGGCTTGTAAAAAACTCTACCGTGTCCGCAAGTAAAAGCCCGACTAAAAAAATCAAAATAGGTACAAAGGAAAAGTTTCGCCCAAAAACCGTGAAAGGGATGTTGAGGTTTTTAATGGGTGTCAGAAACAAGCTCATTACAACAGCGCCCGTGCCATAGATAGGGCAGATAGGCCCTGTTAAAAAGCCGCGGTTAATCAATTTTCTTTCACCGATTGAGCAGTAGATTGATTCAACAATCCAACCCAAAAGGCTATAAAAAAAGAAATATATGACAGTAATCGAAAGTTTATACATTTTATCACCGAGAGTTTTTTATATTTTCCACGCCAAGAGCTGACAAATCTCCATAGAAATTAACCCGATATTTTTTAGATAGTGAAATAAGCAGTTCTTTACCGGCACAGTATTTGTCAGCCATGCTCACAAGAAAAGATTCCTTATAGCGTGGCGGCGTGGGGGTGAGGGGCCACATATGCCTAATTATAATATTAGCGGTCAACTTGTCAAGCTCACCACAAAGCTCGTAAGCGTTTTTTAAAGCAAAACCCGGGTGCAAATAGCCGTGAGGGCGGTGGCTCCAATCGTTTTCACGCCAGTCATAATAAAACAAATCATGCAAAAGTGCGCCGCGAGCAGCAGTTTTGTAGTTAAGATTAAAGTGCTTGCAAAGACGGTAGCTTATGTAAGAAACACTGATGATATGCTGTAGGCGGTTTATGTCCAAATGTTGCTCAAATGCCGCCAAACTTTGTATTTCTTCAGTGTGCAATAAATCGGCTATACATTCATAGAATTCGCCGCCTTGTAAAAGCTCATCTTTAAAAGAAAGCAGATAAGCCCTATGGAGCTTGGAAAATTTGGACAACTTGTTCACCTCGCACAAGAGATAAGATAGAAGAAAGCTGCCCTATCAGTATCAGATATGGCAGCTTTACTTGATGGCGGAGAGCAAGGGATTCGAACCCTCGAAGCCTTTCGACTTACACGATTTCCAGTCGTGCTCCTTAGACCAACTCGGACAACTCTCCTCACAGGTTGAAATGCCTGAACCCGATTAATTATAACCAAGCCGAGTAGTAAAATCAAGTGAAAAATTAAAGAATAGCGGCGATAAAATAAAAACGGAGAAAAATATTTCAAGAAGGGAAGAATAAAGGCAAAATTACAAGAGAAAATTAAAGAAATAAAAGATTTTGCAACAATAATTCGTATTACATATTGACGCATGCCATACAAGTGTATTATACTCACATTGTAATAGTATGGAAAAGTATTACATTTACCGATTTCTCGATTTCAGTTTTATCAGAACAAAAGAGTATTAGCATTAACAAAAAGGTGACATTTTCAGTTTATAACGGAGGTGCTTAATTATGAGCCAAGCCAAAAAAGTGTTGAGCATACTGCTGGCCACGGTTATGCTTTTAACGGCAATCCCCATGAGTGTATACGCAAGGCATACGGACTACACCGAAGCCCGCGGCTACGATATTCTTGACAAACCCTTTGTTACACCCGATCAAGCGGCGTCCATGATTTTGGACATGCTTGATGAACTCTTGGCGGAAGAGGATATGACCTTTGAAGTTGACATCAAGGTTTCTTCAAGGACCGTCGATTTAAGGTCGGTTGACAGGCTAACCTCTTCGCTTACAAGATTGTGGGATTGGGGTTGGCTCAAGTTTGCCTTTGGCATATTGAATTTCGGTGATCTTGAAAAGATGAACATGCATTGGATTCAAAATGCACCCAAGCGAACCGACCCGGACAAGACCGACATGGATGTTCTTATGGCCCTGGTTAAGTTTGTTAAGGACAACCATGAAAGAATCGGTAAGATTATAGACGACACCTTTAATTATGGTTTTGTAACCACGGTTACTACCTTGCCGGCCGAGGTTCACAACATACCCGGCGAGATCAAAAAACCAATTTTGAAGGCCTTGAATAACAAGGAAGACCCGCCGGAAGGCACCACCATTGACAGTTTAGTTCAAAACCTGATTGACGGCCTTTTGGTAGGCGAGATTGACCCCAATACCGGGAAATATGACGGGCTAATGCCCAGCCTCAAGGGTAAGGTTAACTTAAACACCTTGAGTGTATATGACCTTGTTACCAATATCATAAACGCTGCCATGACCGACATCGTTGTTCCCTTGTTAGGCAGGCTCTTGTTAGAGCTTGGAGGTGTTAAGTTTACCGATCAATACCCCGAAGGTGACCCTTCAAGTGCAACAAACCTTGACCTGGTTTTAGGAATAATCGAATTTATCGCAGGGGAGATTCCATATAGGCCGGAAGATCTTGAAACCCCTCTCAAACAAATGACGGCTGCCATGAACTACATGTTCGTAGAAGGCGGTATGGATGAATTCTTTGAACTCAATGAAACAGGCTTACAAATCCACCAAGAGTTTATAGAACTCTTTGATGACCTTATCAGGCTTGCGCTTTCCCTGATGCCCGGCCTGGGCTTTTTGAAGCAAACCAAGGAATTTAAGACAGAAGAAGAAGTCGAAGCAATGACCATCCCGGAATGCTATGCCTATCTGGGCAGGTTGCTCTTAAATGAATTTATTCCCTTTGCCGACATTCCGGAAACAGCAGTTACCTTCAAGGCCGTACTGACTCACTTGCTTATCGGGCTTGCAAAAGATGTTCTGCCCGAAACCAACTATGATGCCATGCTTGAATCGGGCGTGCTCAACCCCGACGGGGATGCCATCTACATTATTGGTACGGCTTTAGGAACCCACTACCTCAACGGTTTGTTGCCCATTGATATTCCGCAAGGCCTCAGTTTTGAACAGGTGATAGAGGTTATTTTCGACTGGGCCATTGAAAATTACGGCGGTCTTTTCTATACCGGCAACATCCTTCCTACCGACACCGTATGGCAAAAAATTGATAAGATTATTTTCAGCATTATTCCGGCAAACTGGATGCCGGCCCACATAACCGGTTCAAAAGACTTAGTAATGGATTGGTTGATCGGCAATGCCTTGGAGTTTGACTATGTAGGCTTACTCAGTATTATCAAACGCAACCCTAATTCAGAGCTCAATAACAGTGTTGTAAAGGTTTTATTGAATACCTTGTCAAGGCTCCTAAAAGGCATGTTGGGTAATAACACTATCTTGCCAATGAACTTGAGTTCTTTGGATGAAATCTTTACTAAGAGCGTTATGAGAGCTTTTGTACAAAACTTGTGTCGCTATCTTGCAGACTACGGTTTAGCTCTCTTTGGTGACCTTTTCCCCATCTTAACCCAACTCATCGGCATTTGGTCCAATGAAACCTACATTCGCAAGGCTCCCCAAGGTGCTCCGCTTGTGGGTATCGAGGAATTGCAGGCTCTACTTGACTCCTATACACCGCGAAACCTGAATGAAAACATGCAGTATTATGAAGCCGGCTACCATTTCTTCGGTGCCGAAGACTTTAAGGAGCTGCGAAATTACTTTAACTATAACGATGCCAAAAAAGAAGTTCAGGGGTTGCTTGATGCTTATGCCAAGGATCCGGAAAGTTTGGATCTCTTGAAAAATACCGATGCCGCCTTCAGAGTTACCTACTACTTCAATGAGCTTCAGATGCGCGACGAACTATGTGTAATTCAGCTAACCAATGAAATTATTAAAGTAAACAATTTAGAGCTTGATGAGGCAGACCACTCAAGAGCCAGTTGGGAAAACTTCCAAAATGCTTTGAACTTTGCCCATAAGACGCGCAATGACGCAATAACAAGGGAAGAAGGGCTGCGGCAGTCACAAATTTCAGCTGCTAGGCAGAATCTCTTTAAGGCAGTTAAAGCTCTTGAAGACTTTGTCCCTTATGCCGACTACACCCAGTTCGATTCCTACTTACGAGATGCTAAAAACAAATTGGCCACCCTACCGCCCGATGTCTTCACACCCGAAAGTGTTGAAAACCTTGAAAATGCCGTAGCAAACGCCGATGTTTTTGACCGTCAGCTGGAATATGAAAGACAAGATGAAGTTGATGATATGGCGGCCTTAATCTATACAGCCATATACGGTCTTATCTATATCTTACCCCCGGCTCTCAAACCTGTTGAAAATTCATCGCAAGATTTCTGGGGCAATCCCATTACGCCCATTGTTGATGATGTAAGAAGGTATATTTATGGGCTTGAAGTAGGTGGCTTTAATCCGGACATGCTCTATACAGAAGGCGGTGCATCCTTTACCGTAATTCCGACCGCCCAGGGTTATGGCACGGGTACCAGAGTCAGGCTCATGGTAGGTGGATCACTTCGCGCGACATACACGGTAGTATTATTCGGGGATGTCAACGGTGACGGTAACATTGATGACGGTGACAACGGGCTTATTATTGATGTTGAAAACCATATTATAAACTGGAACTCCAGCCCCGACAAACGCTTTGCCGCCGACCTAAACGGCGACGGTTCTATTGATATGCAAGATGCCGGCATTGTGACAGAGGTAATGAACTATATGGCCGCTATTGACCAGCGTGACAATGTTCTAATCGATATTCTTAATTAAACTAAATAAATTAAAAATGTGAATGTGTTTTACTAATCTTTCAACCGCCGGATTTTGTTCGGCGGTTGAATTTTTAAAAGATTGATTTTAAGCTTTTTTTTATGCTATAATTAATCGGATTGAAAAGATGAAAGATGCTTCATCTTAATTTAAAAAAAGGAGTGTACTTATGTTTAAATTCCCCATTGGTGTAATTGTTGACAGCTTCAGGCTTGATATTCCGTCAGCCGTAAAAAAAGCTGCCGAGGTAGGTGCGGAGGGCATCCAGGTTTATTCAACAAGCGGCGACATGGCGCCGGAAAATATGGACGCCGCCAAACGCCGTGATTTTGTCAATTTAGTTGCCGACAACGGTCTGGTAATATCTGCCCTTTGCGGTGACCTGGGCAGCGGGGGCTTTTCAATTCCTGAAAATAATCCGTCTAAAATAGAAAAATCCAAAAGAATTTTAGATCTGGGTAAGGAATTGGGTACGGATGTTGTCACCACCCATATCGGCGTTGTTCCGGAAGATAAGAATCATGACAGATATAAAATCTTGCAAGAGGCTTGCGCCGAACTTGCCGAATATGCCGATTCGGTTGAGGCTCACTTTGCAATTGAAACGGGCCCCGAAACATCCGCAGTCTTAAAAGATTTTCTGGATTCTCTCAATTCAAGAGGTGTTGCCGTTAATATGGACCCTGCTAATCTTGTTATGGTCACGGGCGATGACCCTGTTCAGGCAGTTTACAATCTTCGTGACTACATTGTCCATACCCACGCAAAAGACGGTGTTCAGCTTTTCGCTCAAGACCCCGAAATAGTTTATGGTATGAAAAAATCAGTCATTGTTACCGATAAAGCCTTTGAAGAGGTGCCCTTGGGTGAAGGTCAGGTTGACTGGCCTAAATATCTGGCGGCTCTAAAAGATATCGATTTTGAAGGCTTCTTGACCATAGAGCGTGAAGTCGGCGACAATCCCGAAAAAGATATAAGAAATGCCGTTGAATTCCTAAAGAAAATGATGGCCTAATTTTGTGAGGTTTTAAAATGAAAACTTGTGTCAGCAGTTATAGTTTTAACAGAGTCTTGCAGTCGGGCGAGTTTGACCAACTTACTTTAATGAAAAAAGTTAAAGAAATGGGTTTTGACGCAATAGAATTTACAGACCTCGCACCTCCCTCCGGTGTGTCTGTCGAAGACTTTGCCAAGCAAATAAGAGAAGAGAGTGAGAAGTTGAGCTTACCGGTTGCAAACTACACAATCGGTGGGGAATTCTTGAATTGTGAAAGCTTAGACACTGAAGTAGAACGCCTCCAAAAATGTGTGGATATAGCTGTAATTCTTGGCGCAAAGGGTATGCGTCACGATGCTGCCGGGGGCTACAGAGGCTCGGAAAGAAGCTATAAGAGCTTTGAACAGGCCTTGGGTATTTTGGTTGAGGGCTGTCGCAGAGTTACAGATTACGCAGCTGAAAAAGGCATTGTTACCATGGTTGAAAACCATGGCTTCTTCTGCCAAGACAGCCTGAGGGTTGAAAACTTAGTAACCGGGGTAGCCAGTGAAAATTTTGGCGTCTTGGTAGATATGGGTAACTTCCTTTGTGTTGACGAAGCACCGGAAGTGGCCTGTGGCTTATTGGCTCCCTTTGCCAAGCATGTTCATTGTAAAGATTTCCATGTCAAAAGCGGAAACGAACCTAATCCGGGGCAAGGTTTCTTTACCAGCAGGGCCGGCAATTATCTTCGCGGCGCTATAGTCGGTCACGGCAATGTAGCAGTCACTCAATGTTTGGCTGTCTTGAAAAAAGAAGGCTATAACAGCTATGTCAGCATAGAGTTTGAAGGCATGGAAGAAAACATTTACGCTATGGAAATAGGCCTGGATAACCTGAAAAAATATATTGAATCCATATAAGCCGATTAGTTTGCATGTTGGCGGTAAGGCAAACTTCCGCCAATATGCAAAAAAACTTTAAATGTCCGAAAAACAATTGACAAGCATAGTCCGATTTGTTATTATACATCTGTTCGTTTTTGAGCTTAACTTAAAATAAACGATTTGTGCGATAATCAATTTCGTGGGCCATTAGCTCAGTTGGTTAGAGCAACCGGCTCATAACCGGTTTGCCCGGGGTTCGAGTCCCTGATGGCCCACCACAATTTAGGGGCATAGCTCAGCTGGCAGAGCAGTGGTCTCCAAAACCACGTGCCGAGGGTTCGAATCCTTCTGCCCCTGCCAGAAACCACCCGAAAGGGTGGTTTTTTTATGTCTGTTTATCTCGAACCCGAGGCACCTAGTGCCGGGTTTAGACGACGAAGCGCCCGCGGTGCGGGATGCAGCGAGTCGTCTATGGCGCAGCGGTCAAAATTTTCCCGCGCCCCAAGTGGGAAAAAATTTTGGGCACCGCAAGAGGGGTTGCGAAGCAACTTCGAATCCTTCTGTCCATGCCAATAAGTGTCCCCAAGAATCGTTTTCAACCAATCTAAAGCCATTTCTGCTCCTTCCATGCCTATCCTTTTTAGTCCGGCCAGTCCCGGCATTGGCAGCTCTTTTTTGTAGTCCGCTTGGGCCCTGCGGTATTTTGGGTATAAAAATAGCACCCACCTTTGTGAGTGCCATAATTATTAAGTTTTGCCCCTTTTAGGGAATCAACCGGGTACCGACATCAATCGCCCCGGTCACAAGGTCCTTTGCCTTTTGAAGTGTGTTGTTCTCTGCAAGGTATTCAAGGCCTTTAAGTGTAAGCCCCAGCCTTGTAATGTAAATATCAGGTTCATCAGTGCCCATAAAGTGTTTATAACTTACCCCGCTTATAAGTTCATCATCTATGAGGATGATAAGTATCTTGTAATAGCGGTTTAGGCTTATTCCAAGCTCTTCGTGGGTCGGTATCTTCACAGTGCCACTGTCCAGTGACTTGTCCATAGCCTTTAGTATGCGGTAAATTATTTTGAAGTTATTCATCTATGTCCTCGCTTTCGGGCGTGAAAAAACCACCTGGCTGTTTAGCTTGGTGGTTTAATTCAGGTATTCCTTTGTATATTGTGTCTGCTCAAAAACAAGCTTTTTGCCCTCCCTCCTTACATAAAGAACAACAGGCATAGGGGTTTCATCAAGTAGGCCAGAACTATGATCTTTGTTGGAATCAAAGTATTGAAACAGCATATTGTTTTGTCCGCTACCTTTTACCATTTTGCTTAACTTGCAAAAAGACAGACCTGACTTATAGCAATAAGCCTTAACTTCCTCTTTAATGTCATCAAACAGTAAAAGCACTTAATTCACCCCTTAAAAAACAGTCGAAAGTCACCCTTTGAGTTGTATATTGCAAAAGTACGCTGCGGAAAACATTCAGCAATCCGGTAATCGCCGTCAGAAGCCTCTAATGATATTGAGTCAAGTCCCGGATGTGTGTGCCCGCTCCATTTCCATCCTTCTTGCGCAAGCTTTGTTGCTTGTTTTGTATCGATATTTACACTGAACTTGTTTCCTCGGATAACAAGGCGCTCAGAGCCTTTAGTAAAAACCGCAAACTCATCACCGGTGTAGGCCGTAAGAGCTGACATGTCTTTTAAACTAATGTCACTTTTTGGAATTACAACCCGGCTATCAAACTCGGGTAAAGCGCCAATTAACTGTTTTTGCCTATTGTTAATGTCTGCACCCAGGACAGATATAGCACTTGGCCTCCCTTTGTTAGAACCTCTTTCGATTGGAGGTGACTGTATAGTCATTATATCAACTTTCGCTGATTTTGCAACATCCTTGCCCTGCAGACCGGTTTCGCCTTGCGCAGCAAATATCTTCTTTTGCCCCGCCTGCCTATATCTTCCCTGCAGTTTCTTCCAAGACGCTCCATCCGCCTTTTTCATCCGCCTGAAAGCACTAAAGGTCTTGGGTGCATCTTCGCCCAACCGTGCCTTATAGCGCTCAAACTGATAGCGGTCTTGCCGCATTCGTCGATTGGCTGCTTGTTGTTTATTGTAAAGGGTTCTTTCTACTTCCGGCCTTGGGTCAACAAAGGGTTGATTGGCCTTTATTATCTCGGCTTCTATCTCGTCATCTGTTCGTAAGCTCTCAATGTAGGGTGTAAACACATGCCGGCAATTGGGGTGAACATTCCTATAGCCATTGCGCCAAACAATCTGAATGGAAGGGAAGCGCTTGTCTTTGCCGGATATGCTATAAACACGCCCTTGAAGCGGTGCGCATATTTCGCAGGTAGGGAAGTGAGTGCTCATCTTCATTAGATCGTAGCCGTTTTCCTTTAACTGCTGTTCGCGGGCAAGGTTACCCGCCTCACGCGTAGTAGATCTCCCACTATAGGGGAAGCGTTGAGCCCTGGCATAAAGCCAGGGCTAATGGTGATTAGAAGTGCTAAGAATGATTTGCTTTATTCGGCAAGGCGAAGTTCAAGAGCGCTACGCAAGGTAGCAGAGACATTGATGTTGTGCTTTCTCACTTCATAATCAAGCCAAGCGGGGATTGTAACATTTCTGCGCACTGATCGTGTATCGTTCTTTTTTCGATACTCCGTAAAGTTTACATCTACGAGCGAGATTAGATCATCCGCAGATTCTGTTTTAATTTCGTCAATTTCGGTGGGTGTTGGCAGCTTTTCGCCATCGTCTTCCATGTCTATGCCCATCAAGCCTATAGCGTCTCTGGCCATCTCAATGGCTGTGGCATAGTTTTCACCTTGTGTGCTTATATTAAAGTCCGGCACAAAAGCAATGATGTATTTACTTCCCTTTGTAAGTATAATCGGGTATACACATTTCATATAAAAAACCTCCTTTATAAAGTTTGTAGTTTGCAAATGGGCATTGGGTCTACTTTAACCCACGCCGTTTGATTATGGCTTGCGCAAGTCGTTCATCTGTTTCACGGTGCCTGACAATTGCTTCCCTTTCCTTGCCTTTAGCATAAATATCATGGTTACCGCCACGCCGCTTCAAGGTCCAGCCATTTTTCTCTAAAAGTTTAATCAAGTCTCTTGTCTTCATAGAATGTCCCCCTTGCAAATATCATTATACACATTGAGTGTGTATTTGTAAACATTTTTTTAGCTTTTTATGAAGACTTTTCAAGAAGGGAGCGCACAATGGCCAAGGCAGTGATTTATGCCCGATACAGCTCGAACAAGCAAAGCGAACAATCCATTGATGGCCAACTGCGGGACTGCCATTCCTACGCCAAAGCCCAGGGCCATATTATAATTGCCGAATACATTGACCGGGCCCGCTCCGGTAAAGGACAAGTGCTTGGCTTTAGATGAGGCCCTTGTACCTACCGTTAAGTGGGTTTTTGAGGGATGTGCGGCCACAAAATAACCGGCGACTGCGCCACATCAAAAGGCGGCAAGCGTCATTATTATTACACCTGCTACGGCCTCAAGCACTTTTCTTGACTTAAATAACAATTTACATTATTGTTTAAGCGGGTAAAAGGGTGACTTATATCTATTTTGGCATCGGCTGTTCACGAAGAGGTCGGTGTTTCTTAAAATAAGGCAAGAAATCTTTGGAAAGTGAGGGACATACTATGAGTAAATTTAACAAAAACTACGATACAGCGCTTGAGTCTGACGAAAAAACAAAGCCCCGGACTAAATCAAAGAAGATCTTGTTTTCCTTCCTGGCGTTTGTCTTGGTGATTGCTTTAGGGCTGGCCATTCTTCCAAGGCTTGGGAAGGGGACGCCGAATAAGCAAGATGGGTTGGGTGATCTCAGTGCTTTTACTTACACCGAAGGGGACTATGCGAAAAAAACCAAAGAACTTAAGGTCTCGCCGGAAAGCCCCTCTGCCACTGCCCAGGGTGCGACTATTCAGTTTGGGGAATATGCCCTTACAGGGGATGAAAGGCTGAGGATACGAAAATTACCCGACAAGTCAGATAAAGAAAACGGCCTTAAAGTTACCGCCTATGACTTTGAAATGGGCGGTAAAAGCGAATTTGACGATGTGATTACCATCACTATCCCTTATGACGCAAAATATGCCCAGGCGGGTGCGGAAAGCGAATGTATAGGTGCAAAATATTATAATAAAAACACCGGTGAATGGGAGGGTGTTTACTACGAAGTGGATGCCGAAAACCGCAAGGTGCTAATCTATACTACTCATCTATCCACCTATGGTGTCTTTCAGGTTAAAAATGAAAATACTCGCAGGGCCTATATTACCGATGTTTATGCCCTTGCGGGGATGATGGAAACGGAGAAAGCCTATGAAGTCATTAAAGAAATGGCTGACCGGGGTCAACCGGGAAACGCCGCCTTTGAAGCAGGCTTCGAGGCGGTCAATTCGGTGGTGGGCAATACCGGCGCAGCCCTCACCGCCATCACTTTGGGCGGGCAGTATGACGGCGTATTAGCCGATACCCTGGGCAAGGGGACGCAGCACTTGGGGCTGGCCCTTGCCGCCCTGCAGACTTGCTATGATTTTACCTATAACTTTTCAGACGATCAAGGCAAGCTGAACACCCTTTCCAACCTTGTCAAAAACATTGCCGGTAATGCAGTGGGCTATTTCGGCTCTGCCACATTGCAGGTGGGCTTTGCTGCGGTCGCTGTGTTCGATGTGGTTTTGTCTGAGGTTCAAAGCGACATGATGGAGCTGAAACTGGAAAACCTCGGCGGCGTGTATCAGTTTTATAATGATGTGGAGGCTCCCCGTTCGCCCGGCGATTGGCGTATGATATTCATGAAAATCCTCAAGGAAAATGCGGATGACCCGCAAAAGGCACAGCAGCTGATCAACCGGGAAGTTGATACCTTCTGCGACCGCTTCTGGCGCCTCGGTTACGGCAAGGTCAAGGAAATCGCCGGCATTTCCGGGCTCAAGTTTTCTTTCGATGAGCGCACTTGGACAAAGGATCGGGAGATTCTGACAGCCGATTATAAGGCCCATCTCATGGATCGTTTACAAGCACCAATGACTTCCGCCAGAAACTATCTTCTAAATCAAGCCATAGAGCAAGCCCGGCGAGAGCTTGAAAGCCACTTGCGCAGCCTACAAAGGGAACTAAACAAAACGGTTAAGGTGCAGATCATTGAACAACCGGACAAGGACGGAAAATATCGCTATGGCGGATATATCGTCCGTTTTGCCCCTCTTTCGGCCGATGCGAATGTAAAAAATTGGACGGGAAAAATGCCTAAAGGCGGCGAGCTGAATACATCCTTTACCATTCTTGGCCATATGCAGTCCGGAGCACCGAGTAAAGTGGAGCTTTATAAGCGCGGCGATGATACACCTTCGCTGACGGTGCCCTTCAAGGTTTCCTACCCCATCACTACCATCCTGCTGCAAAGCGGCGATAAGGATGAGCAGGATCCGGAGCCCTTCGACGGGACGCAAGAGGATGTGCAAGAGACTGAAGTCAAGGAATATGCTTGGGTTCTAAAAGGAACAAGAAAAGTTGAACCAAAAGATACCGAAGGAACTACGCGCAGTTTAAGTGAGGGGAGCGCTTCTTTCACAACAGTTTCTTCAACTTCTCCCGATGTTTTTACAGTGTCATACACATGGACAAAGCCAAAGGATTCTTACAAGGCGGGTGAAGTTATAAAGATAAGTGTTTCTGCAAATATCGACACTTATCAATGGCATGGTAAAACAGACGACCCTTACCTTCATGAGGGCTTAAACTATATGTCCGGAAGCATCGATGCATGGATTGGTGACCCAAAAGTTGATTACTACGGCAGGGCAGGTAATGCTATTCGTTTAAAAGAGGAAGATGATGAAGGGAAAAATGTTTATAGTGCAAAGGTAAAAACCGATTACGGAAAGATTGCGATTCAAAGCGAAAGCCGTACAATTTCTGCCGCCTTCCCGGAAGGCTATAAAGAGGGTGACACTATCGGCATACATGTAACCGGTAGCGGAGCCGGCAAAATTGTTTACGACTATGCTTGGAAGAAAAAATAAAAACCTCCGATAATTCAAGCGTTTGAGTTTGGCGTCTCTTTTGTCAGCGGAAGACAAAAGAACATCGGGCTCGTGTGCCGGTCCTTCAAAATTAGGTGTTTTTGTGTTATAATTAGCAAACATTTTAATTAATGCATAAAGTTACAAAGCTTGAGAGGGTGTGAGCATTAATGGAAAATTCAAAGCTTCATTTAATAGCCCACAGAATGAATGTGGGCAGTCTGGACAGAGAAGAATACAACCATGTTGATAACAGCATAGAAGCGCTTGAATCTGTTATCGAAACGATGAAAAGCTCTTCTTTCTTAACAGGCTTTGAATGTGATGTCAGGCGCACTAAAAACAATGAGCTCGTGGTGGTTCATGATGCAAGTTTAAAGAGCATGACAGCGGAAAAAAGAAAGGATAACATTGCAGACATAACCTACGACGACCTAAAAGAACACAGGCTGATGAATGCACAATTTTATTACAAAGGTTTGAAACAACGGGCTCTTTTACTGCCGGATGCCAAAAGAATAAGAAATATAATCAGCCAACGCTTGCAGAAGACTGCGATAGCTCCCTTGGCTTCTGACATGTTTGACTATTTGGTTGAAAAGAATTTTGAGGGTGAGGTGGTCATGGAACTTAAGGGTTTAGACCACCAAACGGCAGAAGCGGCGGTTAAGCTTATTGACGCTTATAAAAACAAGCTTAAGATCGCAGTCAAAAGCTTTAGTGCATCAAAAGTAAGAAGCATAGGTGACAAAACCGGGGTAAAAACAGGTCTCTTGGACGGCCCCTTTTTCATTAACAGGCGCCAAGCTTTGGATGATAGCTTTGTAAAAAATATACACTTCAATTTTTACTCCGTTTTATGGTCAAAAATTAATGACAAACTTTTACAAAGCCTGATCGAAAACGAAAAAGACCTTTATTTATGGACAGTTGACAGTGCTGTACACCTTAATGAAGTTTTTAAAAGGCTTGTAAAAATCAAAAGTTCAATCGGCAGTATACCGAAAAACATTTCAATTGTAACCAATCTTCCGATTATTCTGGAAGAATACATCAATGGAAGTGCTCAAGAGGTGGCCTTAACAAAGAATATTCCGGAAATGTACGAGGTGTTATTTGCCGAGTAAAGCTAACATTAGATCAAATGTGTCGGTAAGATCATAGTTTTTGTTGACAAAACAGCGCAAACAATATATTATCAAAATATCTTGAATGCTTTGTTAGGATGTGAAGGAGGAAATAGTATGTTCTGTAAAAATTGTGCAAACCAACTTGATCCAAATGCAACTTTCTGCTCAAGGTGTGGTACGCCGAAGGACCAAGGTAATGCCTATTGTTCTAACTGCGCTGCTCCAACCTTACCGGGTGCTGTTGCATGCAGCAATTGCGGTGCACCTGTAAATGTTCAGCAAGCTGCGCCACAGCAAGCATTTGGGCAACAAGCTCAAGGTGGCCCTTATCCGAGTCAACCAAAGTCTAAAATGGCTGCCGGCCTCCTTGGTATTTTCTTGGGTGCATGGGGCGTTCACAACTTCTATCTGGGCTATACCAACAAGGCTATTTTGCAGATTGTATTAACAGTCGTTTCTTGCGGTGCTATTGGACTTTGGGGCTTTATAGAGGGGATTATGATTTTAGCAGGCTCTATAAACACGGACGCAAACGGTGTCCCGCTCGTAGACTAAATCCTAGGCAGAAACAGAAAGAAAAGATAGAAAAGCACCCTTGCAAATCTTGTTGCAAGGGTGCTTTTTTCGGAAAGTATTATCTTAAAAAGCGTCTTTAATGGCTTTTACGGTGTTTTCAAGGTCTGCCTTGACAAGCAGAAGCGACATATCGGTTTCCGATGTTGTGATCATTCTAATATCGGCATTGACGCTTGAAGCGGCGGCAAATACCCTGGCCGCCACGCCGGGCTTACCCCTCATTGATTCGCCGAAAAGTGAAATCTTGCAGTTGCCGCTGCTGACACCGATCTTAATTTCAGAATTAAGATCGCGCAAGGCTGCGACAATTTCAAGCACCTTGCCAAAATCATCACCGCTGACCGTAAAAGAAAGACTGGAATGTGAACCGTTTGGCGGGGTTTGAGAAATCATATCAACATCAATGCCGGCCTGTGAGATCATATCGAAAATTTTCGATATGATTTTTATATCGGCGGGTGAGTCATAAAGGGATATAAGGGTAACATCTTCAACAACTGAAATACTTTCTATAATACTCATGCTTATTCCTCCGCTTCAACTAAATCACTCATCTTATACAAGCCCGGTTTTTTACCTCGAATGAATAAGGCGGCACTTATGGCGCCTGTGGCAAATATTTGCCTGCTGCCCGCACTGTGGGATAGGGTAAGAATTTCATCCGGGCCGGCAAAAATTACATCATGCTCGCCGGTTATGGTGCCCCCGCGTATGGCATGGATCCCCACTTCGTTTTTGCTGCGTTTTTCACGCTTGCTGTGGCGCTCATACACATATTTAGGCTTTTCTTTAAAAGCTTGGGAAACAGAGTCTGCCAACATCAAGGCGGTGCCGCTGGGGGCATCTATCTTTTGATTATGGTGTTTTTCTACTATCTCAATATCAAAAGCCGAGCCGAGCACCTTGGCGGCTTTTTGGGCCAAATCCGCTAACAAACTGACCCCGAGCGACATGTTGGCACTGAAAAAGAGCGGTATATCTTCAGCGGCACGGCTTATCTTTTCAATCTGTTCTTCACTAAAGCCGGTCGTTGCAATAACAAGGGGAAGCTTGTTATTTATGGCAAAAGCCAATAAAGCATCAAGCGTGCTCGGGTTTGAAAAGTCAATAATAAGATCAACTTGGGTTTTAACTTGTTCAAAGCCGGTATAGGAAGGAAAGTCAAAATCATTACTGTCGGCCATAATGTCAACACCTGCAGCAAGAAGGCAATCGTCCCTATCTTTTATGGATTGGGCGAGGGCACGGCCCATTTTCCCGGCATGGCCGCTTATCAGGACTCTGGTCATAATTTAATCCTTTCGGAATCAGTCAGATGAGTTCGTATTTTTCCAGGCTGGCTCTTAATTTGGCACGGTTGGCATCATTGAGCGGTGCCAGGGGCATACGGCAAGGCCCAACGGGGATACCCATCATAACCATGGCCTCTTTGCAGCATATGGGGTTGACATCAATAAAAAGGTCATTGCACAAATCAAGGTATTTTAATTGGAGCTCGGCACTGCCTTTTGCGTCACCCTCTAAAAACTTATTGGCAATATCGTGGCTGACTTGAGGGGCAATGTTTGAAAGCACGGATATGGCTCCCTTGGCACCCAAGGACATGAAAGAGGTAATTTGATCGTCATTACCCGTATAAAAGCTCATTCGGTCACCGCAAAGGTTGATTGACCTTGCCAAGGCCGAAATATCACCGTTGGCCTCTTTGGCTGCCACAATATTGGGGTGTTCAGAGAGCCTTAGATAGGTTTCGGGTAAAATATTCAAACCGGTTCGGCCGGGTACATTGTATACAATAATGGGAATATTAACCTTGTCGGCAACAAGCTTATAATGAGCAACCAGCCCATCTTGCGAGGTTTTGTTGTAATAGGGGGTTACCATTAAAAGGCCGTCGGCACCAAGCTTTTCGGCTTCAACAGAAAGTTCAATGGCATAAGCGGTGTCATTGCTGCCGGTGCCCGCAATTACGGGTACACGGCCCGCGGTGCTGTCAACAGCTACCTTAATGGCCTTAGCGTGTTCCTCATGCGTGAGGGTTGAGGCTTCACCTGTGGTACCACATACAATAATGGCATCGGTACCGTGTTTTATTTGATAGTCTACCAATTCAGCCAGTAAATCAAAGTTTACGCTAAAGTCATCATTGAAGGGCGTTACAATGGCAACGCCGGCCCCGGTAAACAAAACTTTTTTCATTTTTCACATTCCTCTCTTTAGCCCGGTACTTGTATTTTTTAATCGATATAGGCTTGCGCACAAAGCTGTTCGGCCATTAATACTGCACCGCCGGCAGCTCCCCGCAGGGTGTTGTGTGACAGGCAAACAAATTTATAATCGTATTGAGAGTCTTCGCGCAAACGCCCTATTGAAACAGCCATGCCGCCTTCAAGGTTTCTGTGAAGCTTGGTCTGTGGCATATTTTCTTCTTCAAAATAGTGAAGGAATTTTTGGGGTGCGCTGGGCAAGTCAAGTTCTTGGGCCTTGCCGGAAAAGTTGTTCCATATATTTAAAATTTGCTCTTTTGTCGGCTTATTTTCAAACCTAACAAAAACCGCAGCCATGTGTCCGTCGGAAGCGGGGACCCTTATGCACTGGGCTGTGATCTTGGGCGAATCGGCATTAACTATTTGGCCGCCTTCAACCTTACCCCAAATCTTAAGAGGTTCAAGTTCTGACTTTTCTTCTTCACCGCCTATGTAAGGGATCACATTGTCGACCATTTCGGGCCAAGTTTCAAAAGTTTTGCCGGCACCGGAAATGGCTTGGTAAGTACAAACTAAAACATCTTTAACACCGAATTCGTTGAGTGGATAAAGGGCCGGCACATAGCTTTGTAAGGAACAATTTGATTTAACCGCAATAAAACCACGCTTGGTTCCAAGCCTTTTCTTTTGGTCGGCAATAACTTGGGCGTGCTCGTGATTTAATTCGGGTATGAGCATGGGGACATCCGGGGTTGAGCGATGCGCGCTGTTATTGGAAATAACGGGGCATTCGGCCTTGGCATAGGCCTCTTCGAGATCTTGAAGTTCTTTTTTGCCCATCTCTACCGCACAAAAAACAAAATCGACTTGAGAAGCGATTTTTTCTATATCTTCCGTCGCATTCATAAGAATTAAATTGCCTATATCTTCAGGCATGGGGGTGGACATGCCCCAACGCCCGGCCACGGCTTGGGCATAGGTTTTACCGGCTGAACGCGGGCTGGCCGCAATAACTTTCACATCAAACCAGGGGTGTTTGTCTAAAAGTTGAATAAACCTTTGGCCTACCATTCCCGTAGCACCTATGACACCGACATTGTAATGTTTCATTTTGATAAACCTTCCTTACCGCTAACTATTTTGCCTTGTAAAGTTCGGCTTGATAGAATATAATACACAAGCCGCATGACGATAAAACGCCAAGTTAAAGCGTAAAAATTATAACAGTAATAGGGTTAATTTTCAAGCTCTAATCTTATAAATACCCGAAGAGGATTTTAATGAAGAAAGATTTGTTCAACTTTGATTTACCGCAGGAGCTGATTGCTCAACACCCCTTGCAAAATCGCAGTGCCTCAAGGCTTATGGTCTTGGATAGAAAGAGTAATCGAATTTCGCATAAAATTTTTGAGGATTTAAAAAACATTTTAAAAGCCGGTGACTGCTTGGTTTTAAATGACAGCCGTGTTTTGCCGGCAAGAATATACGGTGAAAATATTTTAAGCGGTGCTCGTGTTGAATTTTTGCTTTTGAATGAAAAAAGAAAAGATGAGTGGGAATGCCTGGCGGGCCCGGGCAGGAAGGCAAAGAAGGGGAGCGAGTTTGTCTTTGGCAAAGGTGAGCTGAAGGCAAGTGTAAAATCTGTTGAAGAAAACGGGAACAGAATATTAAGCTTTGAGTATGAAGGCAAGTTTTTGGAACTTTTGGGAAAGATAGGCCAAATGCCCTTGCCCCCATATATCAAAGAAGAACTCAAAGATGCAGAGCGTTACCAAACGGTTTATTCAAAACAAATTGGTAGCAGTGCAGCGCCAACCGCCGGATTGCATTTCACAAATGAGCTCTTATCAAACTTGTCCGACTTGGGCATTAAAATAGCCTATATCACCTTGCATGTGGGTTTGGGAACTTTTAGGCCGGTGAAAAGTGATAATATAAGGGAACACAAAATGCACAGCGAGTACTACAGCATAAATGAAGAAGCGGCAGACTTAATAAACGATACCAAAGCCAAGGGCGGCTGTGTTGTAGCTGTTGGTACAACGGCCTGCAGGAGCCTGGAGGCCGTGGCGGACGAAAGAGGAAAAATCAAGGCCCAAGAAGGCCAAACTGATATATTTATCTACCCCGGCTACAAGTTTAAATGTGTGGACGCCCTAATAACCAACTTTCACTTGCCGGAAAGTACATTGCTAATGTTGGTTTCTGCCTTTTACGGCAGAGAAAATATTCTTGAGGCCTATAAGAAAGCCGTGGAAGAAAAATATAGATTTTTTAGTTTTGGCGATGCCATGTTTATAGGCTAAAAAGCCTTTGTGTCTATTTTTTGGAGGGATGAAACTGCGTATAATCAAAAATGAAGGAAGGGCTCGCAGGGGCGAATTTAATACACCGGACGGCAAAATACAAACTCCGGCCTTTATGAATGTGGCAACACAAGCAGCAATTAAAGGTGCTTTGTCTGCCTATGACTTGACCGAAGTTAAGTGCCAAGTTCAACTTTGCAATACCTATCACTTGCACCTTCGCCCCGGTGACGAATTGATCGCCCAACTGGGCGGCCTGGGCAAATTTACAGGTTGGCAGGGGCCCATTCTTACAGACAGTGGGGGTTTTCAGGTCTTTTCCTTGGCCGCCTTGCGAAAAATTAAAGAAGAAGGTGTATATTTTTCTTCCCACCTTGATGGGCGAAAAATATTTATGGGGCCCGAAGAAAGCATGCAGATTCAATCAAATTTAGCTTCAACCATAGCCATGGCCTTTGATGAATGTGTGGAAAACCCGGCAACCTATGAATACACAGCCAAGTCCTGCCAACGCACGGTTCGCTGGTTGGAACGCTGCAAGGAGGAGCACCAACGCCTCAACTCTTTGAGCGACACCCTAAATAAAAAACAACTCCTCTTCGGCATAAACCAGGGCAGTACATTTGAAGACTTGCGAATTAAAAACATGGAAGAGATCGCTGCCATGGATTTGGATGGCTATGCTATCGGTGGCCTGGCCGTAGGTGAACCCAAAGAGGAAATGTATCGGATTATTTCAGCTGTTGAACCCTTTATGCCCAAAGACAAGCCGCGCTATCTTATGGGGGTAGGCACACCGGGCAATATCATAGAGGGGGTTTATAGGGGTGTGGATCTCTTTGACTGTGTCATGCCCAGCCGCAATGCCAGGCACGGCCACCTGTTTACAATGGAAGGTATAATCAATATCAATAACGCCAGGTACAAGGATGAAGAAGGGCCCATTGACCCCGCTTGCTCTTGTTCAACCTGTAAACGCCATTCCAGAGCCTATATCAGTCACCTTTTTAGAGCTAAAGAAATGTTGGCTATGCGTCTTTCGGTTATACACAACTTGCATTTTTACAATACATTGATGGAAAAAATTCGCACAGCCCTTGATCAAGGAAAATTCAACGATTTCAAAAATGAGTATGTGGAGCTATTAGATAGGCGAATTTAGTTAAAAATGTTGCAAAGAGCACTTGGTGTGCTATAATAGTGACAATTATTATTTGGAGGGCAATCAACAAATGAATTTTTACACACTTTTAACTCCGGCCGCGGGTGCCGGCGGTGCTGAAGGCGGCAAAAGCCAGATGTCCCTGATCTTGCTCATGGGCGGTATGTTTGCTGTCATGTACTTTTTAATGATCAGGCCGCAAAAGAAAAAGCAAAAGGCCGAACAAGAAATGCGTGAGACCCTTCAAATAGGGGATGAAATCACCACCATAGGCGGCATCGTGGGCAGGGTTGTTACAATTAAAGACGATAGCTTGATTATTGAAACCGGTGCGGACAGAAACAAAATCAGGATTATGCGTTGGGCGATCAGTACTAACAACACTGCGACTGAAAAAGCTGAAGAAGAAAGCAGGGCAGCCAAAGAAGCTCAAGAAGCGCAGCGCTTAGCAAAGATGGAAGAAAGTAAGGCCAACAGCCAATCCCGCCGCAAAAAGAGCAAGAAAAACAGAAAAGCGGAAGAAGAATAAAATTTCCACCCTCGTACACAAACAAGTACGAGGGTTTCTTTTGAAGGAGTACGGTGTGAAAAGAATAATAAGAAATTCAACTATCGGTATTTTGATTTTTTCTCTTTTGATAGCTCTATGTTTACCGGTATCGGCACAAAATAAGCAAGCAGAGCCCTTGCGTTTTAATAGCGATGGTAGTTTTACAATCTTACAATTTACCGACACGCAAGACACCCACATGCCATCGCCCAACATGCTAAGCCTCTTGCAGAGGGCCATGGATACCGTTCAACCCGACTTGGTTGTTTTCACCGGTGATCAAATTAAAAACTATGACTCTGACTTTGACGGCGGCGGGCATAGGTGGAAGGGTAAGTTGACCTTAGATTATATTCTGAAACCTGTTGTAAATCGAGGCATACCCTTTGTAATAACTTTCGGCAACCATGATGCTTGGTTTGATGACTTTACCAGGGAAGACCAGCTTGCCTACATACAAAAGTATGAAGGCTGTCTGGTTTTTGATGAGGCACCCCAAATAACGGGTTGTGGCAATTGCAGCCTACAAATTTTATCAAGCGAAAGTGATGCCCCCGCATTCAATATGTTTTTCTTGGATTCCAACCAATCCATAGTTGAAGCAGACCAAGTCGAATGGTATATCGGGCGCAGTGAAGAGCTGGAGCAGGAAAATGACGTCCGGGTCTTGCCGGCTATTGAATTTCAACACATTGTGCCGACTAACGATAACCTGATTGATGCCTTTGCGCAACGGGGCGATGTTTTTGCATCTTTTTTCGGTCACCACCATTACAGAAGTGATTCTTTCAACAAAAAAGGCATTGAGTTTTATTATACCCCCACTTCGGGCTTTTATGAGTTTGGCCCGGGAAGGGATCGAGGGGCAAGGGTTATCAAGCTTTATGAGGACCGCCCCTTTGAACTTGAAACATATGTCCTAACCTTCAATGATCTTTTTGAAGACAACCCCATTACCGATTGTAGGTATATGCTCTTTACCGTTTTTGAGTTAGACGATGTTACGGTTATGGAAGTAGTGACCGTGATTTCCAAAGCTTTCTTGTATTTTGTTAAAAGTACGGCCTGCAAGCCCCGGGCAGCCCTAATTGAAGTTTTGAACTTTGTGGGCTTTGATACTTCTTATTATCTGAAGGCTTGAAACGGATAGTTTTTTAAAAGGCGCCTGTGTCTTAAAACGCAGGCGCCTTTAAGCTTTTTGACGGTAAAATAATTGAAAAAAAACAAAGCCTATGTTATAGTTTTACAAAAGTTTTATGTAACTCTCACAGTTGGTTTGGGGTGTCTTATAATGAAAATAAAACAGACTAAATTTTCCAAAGCTTTATTAATAGGTATTTTTATAAGCCTTGTCCCGAGCTTTATTTTTTCAGCTTGTGGTAGGGGAGCCGGGGACCTTGAAATTATCAGTGCGACTGTTGATGAATTTGTAACAATCGAACCGGTGGATATAAAAAACGAACTTCACACTACGACGACTGACAATTCAAATTTGAAGCTGATTGTTAAATCCGGTTTGACCCAGCTTTATCTGGATGAAAAAACATACTCTGCGGTTGTTTGTGATACCTTAAAAGATAGTTACTGGTACTCTCTGCCTCAAGCCGACCTTGAAGATGAGAGCTTGTCGGTTTATGACAGCGCCGTTGTAAAACTTACTCTTGTGGATGAAAAAAGGGTTTATTTATTAAACTCTCAAGACAACAGCTTAGCTTTTGGCAGTGCTTCATATGAACTTTTATTTGATGAAGATACCGACGGTACAGAAGAAAACCGAAAAAGCAAGGTGACGCCGAGAGGCTTTAAAGTAACCTATGTGATCAGCAATAAGAAAGAGACAGCACACAAGGATTGGGATGATTTAGAAGAAGATGACCTTGTTTATGTGGTAAGTGTGTCATACCGCTTAAAGGATGGCAGCCTTTATGCAACTTGTGAATATGAAAACAAATCCGTAAACAAGGCCCCGGTGCTAAAAGAATTGAGCTTTCTGGAAGATTTCGGCGCCCATAAAACCGCCGAAAAAGATGACTTTCTATTGGTGCCCGACAAAAGCGGAGCCTTAATTTTAACCGGGCTTGAAGATGATGATTTTGAAGAAAAAGTCTTTAGAGTTTACGGCGATGAAAACACATTGAGCGACGAAAGCGGCGAAGAGCCGGCAATCATAGCCGCTTATGCCTTAAAAAAAGAAGACAGTGTTTGTGCTGTCATAATCGAAAAAGGCGATGCTATAGCAAAAATTCATGCAGACAGGGCCAAGGAAGGGGAAGGCTTCAACAAGGTAGGGCCTCGCTTTGAAATTACAGCCGTTAGTGACCTTCTTGAAGGTAAAAAGCAGATACGCTCTATCAGCCCCCATTCTTATGAAGGTGAAATTCAACTTTGTATGCGCTTTCGCTCCGGCGGTGCCCCCGATTATTCTTTAATTGCCGCCATGTGTCGTGAGCAACTTATAAGAGACAATTTCCTATCCAACAAAAATCTGGAAAAAAGTGAAAATTTACCTTTCAACCTAACAGTAATAGGAGGGGCCAAGGCCGGAATTTTCAAAAAGCTTCCTCTTGAGTTTATGAGCGGGTTTACAAAGTATGACCAGGCTCAAGATATGTTGTCTCGAATGAAATCCAAGGGTATAAACAGTATTGACTTAAACTATGTCGGTGCCTTGTCGGGCGGTATCGGGCAAAGAGATGCCGCCTATGCCAAGCCCATGTTTTTGCTGGGTGGCAAAAAGGGTTTAAGTCAACTCAACGATTATATGAAAAATCAAAAATTAGATCTGTTTTTGAATTTAAATCTATTCTCATTTGAAGAAAGCAGGTTTTCAAGAAATACAAAAAAGGCTCTTGACCTATCGGGCAATCTTAATAAGGTTCAAGCACCGGGCCCCCTTGTGCAGGCTACCGAACAAAAGACCTTTACGAGATCTTTGAGGCATGCCGGTGACATAGATAAGGCCGGTTTGAAGATACTGTCAAACTCACAAAAAGTCGGTGTGGGCGGCTTCTCTATTGAAGATGCGGGCTCTTTTTTGTACACAGACGCTTGCAAAAACGGTGCGGATAGGCAAACGATTGCAGAATATAGCGCAGAGCAGATAAAATCACTTTCGACCGGAAGAAAAATTATGATAAACAAGGGCAATTTCTTTGCACTGAAAAATGCCGATATAGTTACAAATCTACCCATGCCTTGCTATACGGGTGAAGAAAAAGATTCAGCCTACCGGTATATTCCCTTTGTTCAAATGATATTGCACGGGGTTATTGATTATTCCGGGCGGCCGGTCAACCTTGTCTTTGACAGCTATGACATGCCCGAAAACTTGCAGGATTTGGAATTTTCAAACCTCATGGGGAGGCGCCAAAAGGCACTCAAAGATATAATGCTAAAAAACATTGAATACTGTGCCAACCCTGCCTATGTTTGGACCTATAAACCGTCAAGTTCAAGCAAACAAGCAATTGATGTGTTTTACTATGACGATTGGATAAACCAAGCAGCGGATTACTATTCAAAAGCCAATGCCGCTTTGGCAGATTTAAGAGATTTGCGAATTCTAAAGCATACGCAATTGGCCCCCGGGGTTTTTAGCACGGAACTTGAAGGCGGAAGATTTATATATGTCAATTACACTTTTGAAGATTTTGCCCTGGGTTCCCTCACTGTCAAAGCCAGAGATTTCTTGAAAATATAAATAAAAAAATGCGCCCGAGAGCAGGCGCATTTTCTTTTTAGCGTATAAGAGATTTATCTTTTACAGGGTGCTTAAGTCATAGGGCGTTTGCTGATAAACGAAATAATTCAGCCAATTTGAAAATAAAAGCCCGCCTGTTTCGCGCCAGGTTATTATCGGCTCCCCGTCGGGGTCATCATCCGGAAAATAATTGTGTGGCAAATTAATCTTCAAGCCCTTGTTAAGGTCACGAAAATACTCCTTGGCCAAAGTATCCCTATCATATTCCGAGTGGCCGGTGGTATAAAAATTCCTGCAGGCCATGTCGGACAAAAGATGGATACCCGAAATGTCCGAATATGAAAGAATTTGAAGGTCCTTGACCTTTGCTATATCATCAAAGCGTATTTCGGTATGGCGTGAGTGGGGCACATAAAAAACATCATTAAAGCCACGCAACAAAGGGTGGTACAAGTCCAAGGGCTTGTGGGGAAAGACACCGAAAATTTTCTCATCCAACTTGTGTTTTGGAACACCGTAATGATAGTAAAGCCCGGCCTGGGCACCCCAGCAAATGTAAAATGAAGAATACACATTTGATTTGGCCCACTCGAAAATGTTACATAATTCTTCCCAATAATCAACCTCTTCAAATTCCAAATGCTCAACAGGTGCCCCCGTGACAATCAGGCCATCATAGCGGGAATCTTTGACATCATCAAAAACCTTATAAAATTTCAACATATGTTCCGGCGAAATGTTTTTTGACACATGGGTGGCCGTCTGCAACAAATCAACTTCGACTTGCAGCGGGCTGTTACTCAAGAGCCTCAAAATTTGAGTTTCGGTCTCTATTTTTGTAGGCATTAAGTTTAATATTAAAATTTTAAGAGGCCGAATATCCTGTGTCAATGCACGGGATTCGGTCATAACAAATATATTTTCTTCTTCCAAAAATTTATGAGCCGGCAACTCATTATCAATTTTAATAGGCATAGTTTTCCCCCCTACAAACAAAATCACAAGCTAAATTTTAAATGTAACTGATAGTACCACAAATAATATGGGCCTTCAAGTTGACAAAACAGAAATTGCGGCAATATGAAGAAAAAGGCTTGACTTTGGTTGGAACATCGTTTATTATATCAAAGCGTCAAATTTACAAAATGATCCATTAGCTCAGTCGGTAGAGCACTTGACTTTTAATCAAGGAGTCCCGCGTTCGAATCGCGGATGGATCACCAAGCAAGCCTTTGGCCCGTGAAGTGGCAAGGGGCTTGCTTTTTATTCATCCGGCTCCCAGCGGTAAAGCTTCAAATCAAGCGTTTTATCAAGCCTGAAACTTATGCCCTCTTCCTCCAAGAGCTTAATCTGCATGTTTTCGCCACCGAAGGCAAAGGCCGAAGAAACTTCCCCGAAACGGTTTACAACACGGTGGCAGGGGAGCTTGCCGGGGTAGGGGTTTACATGCAGGGCATAACCCACAACCCTGGACCAGCGCGGGTTTCCGGCGTAAAGTGCGACTTGGCCATAGGTTGCAACCTTGCCCTTGGGGATCTTTCTGACCACATCGTATATTTTTTCAAAAGTATTATTTTGGCCCATATTTTAGCTCCGAAAGGTTGATGATTGCAGTGAAATATTCACATGTTTTTTGGGATTGGAACGGAACCCTTCTTAATGATGTTGGCACGGCCTTGCGCTGTGTTAATGATATGTTGGCGGCGAGATCCATGCCGCCGATAGGTCTTGAACTTTACCATGAACACATAGGCACACCGATCAGGGGTTTTTATGAAAAGTTTTTTGACTTGTCCCTTGAAGATTATGATAGGCTTTTGGCCGAATACCACAAGCTTTATGCCCAATATCTGTGGCAGACCGATTTGGCCCAGGGTGCGGTGGATGTTTTGAAAAGAGTAAAAGATTCGGGGGTAAAGCAAACACTCTTGTCTTCCAGTGAACACAAGCAGCTTGAAAAACAAACAAAACACTTTGAAGTCTATGATTTATTTGACCATGTTTTGGGTGCAAAGGATTTTCAGGCAGCGGGTAAAACACAAAGGGCTCAAAATCACATAAGAGCACAAAACATATCCGCAAGCGGTTTGCTGGTTGTGGGGGATATCGTTGAAGATTGTCAAATGGCCAAATCAGTCGGTGCCGACTGTATGCTCTTGGCGGCGGGCCACCAAAGTAGGGCAAGGCTTGAAACGGCGGGCGTCAGGGTTATAGGCTTGCTCGATGAAATTTTTGATTAGTTGAATAAAAGAGCTCGGCTCACAATATGTTTAATCAAAGTCCGTTAACTATGTTTTCGGGCTTTTTGTTTATAAAGGCGGCTAAATTGGACTCTAAAATACTGACC
>JAAYSC010000020.1 GCA_012524025.1 Clostridiales bacterium
ATCATCTTGCATACACCTCAGTTCGTGTTTTTTCGCAAATTCATTGTACTGATTCTTTGTATGCAAGGGAAGTGGTTCGCGCCATTTCCCTTTATTTTTTGCCAATGATAATTTTACACTAAGTTTTCTGCCTTTGGTTGACAAAGATTGCGTGAAGGACTATCATTGTTGATGTTTGATACATAATAAATATATATAAGGGGGAGTATGGCATGAAAAAGAAGACAAAAGCACTTTTATTTGGGCTTGGCGGCATAGCCGCAGCCGGCACCGCTTGGTCAATTTGGTTTAAGGAAAAAATGAAGGACCCCGAGTTCAACAGCCGGGTCAAGCACAAGGGTGAAGCCGGTCTTAAAAGGGCGCTTCTGGGCCTAAATAATATTTTGCCCGATTTCCCCCACCCTTCCAAAGATGAATTTGTAAGCCATGATTTTTACAGAGGGCATGAAGAGTTTAGGGACACTTCCAAGCGCGGTTCCAAGTGGAAGATGGGTTACGGCCGTTATGTTTTGACACCCGATGATTATTTGGAAAAAGATTATTACTTGGGCGGTTACCTAACCCTGCCCCCCAGCACCGTCAAAGTCGTTTTGGACGACCTTTGCGTCAGGGCTGTTTGCTTGGACGATGGCAGCGGCCGCGGTTCGGCTGCTTTTGCGGTGATTGACTGCATTGGCCTTTCAAGCAAAGATGTTCGCACAATCAGGCAGCTTTTGGCCGACTTCGCCGCCGAAAATAACATTGTTTCCATAAATATTTCTTCCTCCCACTGCCACAGCGGCGTTGACACCCAAGGCATCTGGGGTCCCCTGCCCAAAATTTTAAAAAACAATGTGCGTGAAATTAAAAGCAAAAATATTGACCGACTTATTTCTGGGCGCGACCCGATTTATATGGATAACCTCCGCCAAAAAACAGCCCAAGCCATCAAAGACGCTTTTGAAAGCATGAAGAGCGGCAAGTTTTATTACAAGGCCATTGATGACATAAAATATGCCCGCGATAAGCGCGAGCCCGATGTTTACTTTAAAGAAATTGTCAAGCTCCACTTTGTGCCAGACGACGGCAGCCGTGAAATTGTCGGCGCCATGATGGCAGCCCACCCCGTGGCCATCTACCCCAAAAACGGCGAATTGAGCGCAGATTATATTTATTACATAGAAGAAGAAGTTAACAAGGCCGGGGCAGACTTCATTTTCTTCCAGGGTGCCCAGTTAGCCATAGCCCCCGACAGGAGCTTTGTGGACGGTGACCCCAATGAGCCCGACTTTAAAGAGTACGGCCGTGCCATAGGCCGCCATTTAATAAGCTTTGAAAGCCGGGATGAAGAAAGAATTTTGCCCATCCTCAATATCAGAAACAAGGAAGTTTTCATCCCTTCGGACAATTATATCATGACTGCCCTGCTAAACGCCGGCATAGTCAACAACATAGCCGTTAAAATCGGCGACAAGGCCACAGACCTCATGTTTTTAACAGAAGTCGGCTATGTGGAACTTGGTAAAACTCTGCGCCTGGCTATGGTCCCCGGTGAATTTGCACCCGAGCTGGCCCTGGGCGGCACCTACTCTGCCGACGAATCTTACACGGGCCAAGATTGGCCCTATCCGCCCATGAAAGACATGATAGCCCCCGACACTTACATGGCTGTTATAGGCCTTTGCAATGATTCCATAGGCTATATTCTGCCCGACAATGATTATGGTTGCATTTTGGAAGAAAAGCGTTATGAAGAATCTGTTTCGGCAGGTTCCCAAACCGGGTCCGCCGTTGTGGGCGCCTTCCAAGCGGCGCTTGAAGACTGCGGTAGATTAGTGGAGTAAAAAGGAGGAAGACCCATGAAAAAGATGAAAGCTTGTGTAAGCGCTCTCTTGGTCATAGCCATCCTACTGTCCACCGCCCTACCCTCACTTGCATCAAGTGACCAATGCGATTGCGGTTTTTCACCTGTTGTTTATGTTTCGGCTTTAGGCAGTGCCGATTTGTATCTTGATGTGGGAAGCCCAAATGAACGCAAAATTTTCGAACCCGAAAGTGCGGACATAATTAAACTTATAGGGCAACTTATCATCCCCCTTCTTCGCTACTTTACGGGCGGCGACGCCAAAACATTTGCCAAAAGTTTAGGCAAGGCAATTGATGGTTTAATGGGCGAACTCGCCATGGACGAAAACGGCGATTCTAATCCTCGTATCGGCACAAAGCAAAGCTTGCCCGACAACCCGGAACATGACCCCTACAAGAGCTATTATTTTGCCTATGATTTTAGGATTGATCCACTTCTTACGGCCCAAGATTTAAAGGCCTATGTTGAACATGTTAAAGAGCTTACAGGCCACCAAAAAGTGTCCTTCAAGGCCTCTTCCCTGGGCGGGATTATAGTCATGGCTTATTTGGATAAATACGGCCACGATGATTTGGATGCCATCATCTTCCAAAACTGCCCGCTTCTGGGTGTTGCAATGGCCGGTGATTTATTTACCAAAAAACTTGAGCTTAATTCCGACGCCTTGGTTAGTTACGGTGTGCAGGCCTTGCCGCAAATTGAAGGCGGTATTTGGCTGGAGCCCCTGATAAGGCTCTTGGATTTTGTGGGCCTTTTTGAAACACTCATAGGTTTTGGCAATACACTGGTTGATGATATAAAAGACGACCTCTATGATGAAATGCTGATCCCTATTTTCGGAAAAATGCCCTGCCTCTGGGCTTTAATCCCCCATGAAAGCTATGAAGAGGCCAAGGAGCTATTTTTAGATGAGAGCGCTTCTCAAATCTTTATTGATAGAATAGACTATTACCACTACCACATTCAGGGGCGTACCCAAGAACTTTTAGACCAAGCCCTGCAAGACGATGTCAGAATAATGATTCTGGCCGGCTATAACTTGCAGCGCGAACCTTTTGTAGAGTCTTATATGAATAACTCCGACGGCGTTGACGACACTGTTTACAACGCCCCCGGCGCTATATGTGCGGATATAGGCCAAACGCTGGGTGAGGGCTATGTCCAAGCTGTGCAAGACGGCCACAACCATCTTTCGGCAGACGGTGTTATAGATGCTTCCACTTGCTATTTGCCTGAAAACACTTGGTTTATTCGTGACATGTTGCACAGCACGGCCCATGCGGGGCACAAAGATTTTTACGCCTGGTTTTTAAGCGACCCACAAGCTCCGGATGTACACTCTAACCCGGATTACCCACAATTCATGCAAAATGATACCGCAAATGAGAGGCTTTTACCCCTGACTGAAAAACCGGCGGGCGATTCCTTAAAACCGCCCTTACTCCAAGCCTTTAACAGTTTTATTAACAGTATGGAGAAGATAAAGAACCTTTATCAAATTACGGAGGTTTCTCTTTGAGAAGTTTGAGAAAAAAGAAAAATCTTGGTTACAAGTATGTTCCGGAAATCACGGACATCCGAAAGCTTGTTGAATACGGTATTACAAATTATCGGGAAAGAAAGTTTGTAATATATTTGGATGAAGACAAAAATGAAATCACAAAATCTTATGCTGATGCCTGGTATGAAATTGTTGCTATAGGGACATTTTTGATAAAGCACGGCTATAAACCCGGCACCAAAATCGCAATTTTAAGCGAAAGCCTGCATGTCTTCAAGTGGATGATGATTTTTTATGCCATCCTTTCCGGACAAAATGTTGTAGTACCCCTGGACCCGGAGCTGGCTGCGGAAGATTTGGTGCATCATGTTACAGACGGCGATGTTGAGCTGGTTTTTCATTCGGAAACTTATGATCAACACGCCGAATTTTTTAAAAAGGCACCGGGCAGTAAGGTTAAAAAAACATTCAGCTACAAGAATTATGATGCGATAATCGCGGAAGGCCGCAAGGCTTATGATGAAGGCTTAAAAGATTTTGACAATATTAAGTTGAGCCCATCGGATCTTGCCACAATCGTCTTCACTTCCGGCACCACGGGGAGGAGCAAAGGGGTCATGTTGTCCCACGGTAACTTGGCTTCCAATGTCGTTGCGGCTTGTGCCAGCATGAAAGGGGAAAATACGGTGGCATTCTTGCCGCTCAACCACACCTTTTCTTGGATATCAATAATCTTCGCCGGCCCTGTTTTTGGCCAATATGGGTTTGCTTCACACAGTTACAGTTCGGTTGTAAAAGACTTTAAAACCTACAGCCCGCAACACTTTACCGCAGTCCCCCTCGTGCTTGAAAAGATTTATTATACCGTGTGGCGAACGGCCAGAAAATCCGGCAGAGAAGACCTGCTTAAAAAAGGCATTAAAATCAGCCGTTTCTTGATGAAACTGGGTATAGATGTCAGGCGTAAGTTATTTAAAGAAGTTCATGATCAATTGGGTGGCAGGCTTGAAGTTATCTTCTGCGGCGGTGCCTTTTTGGACACCAAGTTAGAAGAAGGACTTTATGACCTGGGTATTTTAGTCTTAAACGGCTACGGCACCACCGAATGTTCACCCGCTGTCACCGCAAACAGGCAGGACAATTACAAATTCGGCAGTGTCGGGCTCCCCCTACCCTGTAATAAAATCAAAATAGTAGACCCCGATAAAGACGGCGTGGGTGAAATTTATGTTCGCGGTGCCAATGTAATGATGGGCTATTATAAGGACCCCGAAGCCACGAAGGAAGTTTTTGACGGTGATTGGTTTATGACGGGCGACTTCGGCCGCATTGACGATGAAGGTTTTCTTTATTATGTGGGTCGCAGAAACAGCCTTATTGTTTTGCCAAACGGCAAAAATATATCACCCGAAGAACTTGAAGATAAGCTTGGCACACTTGAATATGTTACGGAAGTTCTTGTTTTTGAAAAAGACGGTCATCTGGAAGCCGGCTTCTTGCTTGATTTTGAAGAATTCCCCGATGCTCGTGAAAAGTTGAGGACGGATGTAAGGGCAATCAATGCCAAGTTGCCCGGCTACAAGCGAATCATTAAGCGTCACATAAAAAAGGAAGAGTTTGAAAAAACCACTTCCCTTAAGATCAAAAGGAATTGTGAAGACAACTATCCCAACGACTCCGGTAACTTTTATGAGGAAGAATAAGCATTGAATGTATAAGAATAATAAACTTACTAAAATCAAGTAAGAGCTTCTACAAAAATGGGAGGACTCAGGCCCTCCCATTTAATTTTGCTTTTTCCTTATCTTTTCATCTTAAAGTTTTTTATAGGCGACACCGCTTTTCAATCGCTTCTTGACAAAATAGGCTATTAGCACTATCATATTCAAGGCTGTGCTCGGGGACTTTCAGACCGAACCCTGCAAGCTTTGTATAACACTTATAGAAATAATCTTTTAAATAACAGAATCTATCATTAACGGAGGTTTCCTTTGAAGAAAAAAAAGCTAAACTATATGCATGTTCCCGAAATTACCGATATAAGAACGCTTATAGAATATGGAATTTCAAATTATCGCAATAGAAAGTTCATGATTTACATTGATAAGGATAAGAAAGAAATTACAAAAACTTATGACGATATTTGGTTTGATATTGTTGCCATAGGCAGCTTTCTTCTTGAACGAGGCTATAAGGATGGAGTAAAAATCGCTATCCTAAGCGAGAGACTCTATACCTATGAATGGATGATGATCTTTTACGCCACCTTGCTGACTAAGAATGTTGTTGTGCCCTTTGACCACGAATTGTCCGCCGGGGATTTGTCTAAACATCTTGTCAACGGTGATGTGGATTTAGTTTTTCATTCTGATGATTTTTCGGACTACATCGAGCTTTTTAAAGAGACAGAAGGAAATGTTCTTAAAGAGTGTTTCAACTTTAACAGCTATGACAGTATTATAAGAGAAGGAAGAGAGGCCTATGAAGGGGGCTTTAAGGATTTTGACAAGATAAAGGTTGAGCCCTCTGACCTTGCAACCATAGTTTTTACCTCCGGCACCACGGGAAGGAGCAAGGGGGTAATGCTGTCCCACGGTAACCTGGCCTCCAATGTTGTTGCCACTTGTGCCAGCATGACGGGGCAAAACACGGTCGGCTTTTTGCCTCTTAATCACACCTTTTCTTGGGTTGCTTGCCTTTTTTCCGCTTTTATTTACGGGGAATATGGCTTTGCTTCGCGCGACTACAAGTCCGTTGTAAAAGACTTTAAGAACTACAGTCCGCAAAACTTTACCGCCGTCCCCCTGGTACTTGAAAAAATTTATTATACCGTTTGGCGAACAGCCAGAAAATCCGGCAGAGAAGACCTGCTTAAAAGAGGCATTAAAATCAGCCGCTTCTTGATGAAATTAGGCCTTGATGTCAGGCGTAAGTTATTTAAGGAAGTTCATGAACAATTGGGCGGCAAGCTTGAAGTTATCTTTTGCGGCGGTGCCTTTTTAGACACTAAATTAGAAGAAGGCCTTCATGACCTGGGTATCTTAGTCTTAAACGGTTACGGCACCACTGAATGTTCACCGGCTGTCACGGCCAACAGGCAGGACAATTACAAATTCGGCAGTGTCGGGCTCCCCCTTCCTTGTAATGAAATCAAAATAGTAAACCCCGATGAAGAAGGCGTGGGTGAAATTTATGTTCGCGGTTCCAATGTCATGATGGGTTATTACAAGGAACCCGAAGCCACAGCGGAAGTATTTGACGGTGACTGGTTCATGACGGGCGACTTCGGCCGCATTGATGATGAAGGTTTTCTTTATTATGTGGGCCGCAGAAACAGCCTAATTGTTTTGCCCAACGGCAAAAATATATCACCCGAAGAACTTGAAGATAAGCTTGGCACACTTGAATATGTTACAGAAGTGCTTGTTTTTGAAAAAGACGGTCACTTAGAAGCCGGTTTCTTGCTTGATTTTGAAGAGTTCCCCGATGCTCGCGAAAAGTTGAGGACGGATGTAAGGGCAATCAATGCCACGCTACCGAGCTATAAGCGAATCATTAAGCGGCACATAAAAAAGGAAGAGTTTGAAAAAACCACTTCCCTTAAAATCAGAAGGAATTTTGAAGGCAACTACCCCAACGGGTCAGATAATTTTTATGAGGAAGATTAAACATTGAATGTATATGATTTTGACAATACAATTTACAGAGGCGAGTCAGGCGTAGACCTCTTTTTCTACTTTTTAAAAAAGGACCCTTCCCTGCTCAAAAAGATCCCCAACGGTGCCAAGCTAATCGTAAAGTATAAAACCGGCGAAATGACCGTTCAAGAAATTTTGGACAATTATGTGGAAGAGATTGTTGATTACGGCGAAAGCATTGAGAATTTTGACGCACATGTAATTGATTTTTGGGACAAAAACGCAAGAAAAATCAAGCCCTTCTATCTCAAGCAGAGAAAGGCGGACGACCTGATTATTTCTGCCTGCCCCGAAATCGTGCTTAAAGAGATTATGATGCGCTTGGAACTTACAAATTTCATGGGGACCGAAACCGAAGAAGGCAGCATGAAGCTTGTTCGGCTCATGTATGGCAAAAACAAGTTAACCGCCTTCAAAGAACGCTATCCCGATGCAAAAATCAAAAACTTTTACACCGATTCTTACAGTGACAGGCCTTTGATCGAGATAGCGGAAAATGCCTTTATGGTCAGAGGCAACAAGGTCACAAAAATCAAATAAACTTTGCTTTTAAGCATCAAAAAAGGAGGGCGCCTGCCCTCCTTTTTGTTTTTACCTGCCTACTATTTAACTTTTATTTTGAAAGTTTTAATTTCAAAGGGTTTAATCTTAAAGCTGATTTTATTGTCTTTTACATCATAGTTTTCTTCGTCTTCTTCAAGCAAGTTGCATTCGGATACTTTTTTGACTTCTTCGCCAAAGCTTAAGGTGCAATCCGTCGACTTATTCCAAGTTTCATAAAGGCGAACGATTGTGTCGTCGCTGTCTTCGGCCTTTTTAACGGTTTCGATTATGACATTGTCGGCATCAGAGGTGACAAATGAGTAGCCACAAGCCCCTTCCCCTTTGTTTGCTTTTGCAAATGTTGAGTGGAGGGGGAAGTTGAGTGAATAACCCTGCCTTACAACATCCGATGTGTTCACACTGCCGCTATGGGGGTAGATGGAGTAAATGAAGGAGTGATGCTCCCTGTCCTGCGCGTGGTTGGGTGTTGTGGCACTGCGAAGGAGCGAAGGCATTATGTGGCCGTCCTTGACTGTCCAACCGTACTTACAGTCATTCAAAATTGCAAGGCCAAAGCTGTTGTCGCTGATATCCGCCCATTTATGGCCGGCAACCTCAAACTGGGCAAAGTCCCAAAGGGTGTTATTGTGGGTAGTCCGCTCTAAATTACCAAACTGGATATCAAAGGTAGCCTTGACGGCATTGACATCCACGGGATAGTCTGCCTTGAGCATTACATCTTTTTCATTCCAATCAATTTCATATTGAACATCAATGCGGTCCGTAAAGGAATAGAAAATAAAGTATTGCTCTATGAAGGATTTGTTATACTTACGCTCTACCTTCAAAACAGCCCTTACCGGCCCGTTTTCGATTAGGTCTGCGCTTGTGACATCGTTTATATCAACACTTTTTTCATCGAAGTAGCAGTCGACATTCCAGGCGTCATGGTTGTAGGGTCTGTCTTCATAGGCTGTGAGTCTGTTAAGAACCTTGCCTTCGGGTGCAACATTTCTGCCGCTTGCCTTGTGATAAAGCTTTGAAATGTTCATGTTACCATCAAATTCCGCTATGAAAAACTTGTTTTCATAGCTCTTGCCCTTGACGCTCAAGGTTACATCCACCGGCTTTGAAGACCCTTGCCCCACCTTGTAGGCCGCATAACCTTTAGACGGCAAGCCCTTGAGATAAAAAGCATATTTTCCGTCATAGGTTTTTTGCGATAAAACTTCACGACCCTCGGCGTCTATTAAAGCAAAGTCGCCTTGTGCGGGGGCTTGGCTGATTAAAATATCGTCACGCTCAAAGCCCAGGGTGTTGAAAACCACCAGGCTGTCATCATTAAGCGCCAGGTCTTTTGTTACATGGGTCATGGCCGCGTCAATGAGCCTTGACCCGTTTTCCATAATACGCTCATACTGCTCGCGTGAATCGTCATAAACCGCCTTGATGGAAGAGCCCGGTATAATATCATGGAACTGGTTGAGCAAAATAATCTTCCAGGCATCATATATATCATCAGTCGGGTAATCAAAGCCGTATTTTAATTTAGCTATGGCCGCCAGTGTTTCAAGGTCATGGTAGATAATTTCGCTCTTGCGATTATAAAGCTTGCTGCGGGCTTCGGATGTTAAAGTACCGCGGTGGAATTCCAGGTAAAGCTCGCCCGACCACTTGGGTAAACGACGGCTGCCTTCAACTTCTTTTTCCAGCCTTTCAAAAAAGTCCTTACTGAATTCCATTTTGGTCTTGGGGCAGCCGGCGACTCCTTTTTCCAAACGCCTGCCGTGCTCCAACATTTTTATGGTCGGGCCGCCGCCCCCGTCACCGTAACCGAAGGAGCAGAGTACATTTTTATTGAGATCTTTTTGTGAATATCTGCGCCAGCCCCCAAGAATTTGTGAGGGTTCCAAGAAGGCATTGTAGGTCGTGCGAAATTTTGCTCGCTCATCATCACCCGTGCTGGGTATGAAGTGGGCCAAAACTTCCGTGCCGTCTATGCCCTGCCACATGAAGGTGTCATAGGGCACCTTGTTGTATTCATTCCATGAAATTTTGGTGGTCATAAAATAATCTATACCGGCCTTTTTCATAACCTGCGGTATAGCGGCCGAATAGCCGAAAACATCGGGTAACCACATTACCTTGTTGTCTACCCCAAACTCTTCTTTGAAGAAGCGTTTGCCAACCAAAAATTGGCGAACCAGGGACTCGCCGGAAATGACATTGGTGTCGGATTCCACCCACATGCTGCCTTCAACTTCCCAGCGGCCTTCTTTTACCTTTTGTTTTATGGCTTCGTAAACATCGGGGTAATCTTCCTTACAATAGTCATAAAGCTGGGCTTGGGGTGACATGAATTTGTATTCGGGGTACTCTTCCATATACTTTAAAACAGTGGCAAAACTGCGGCCCACCTTGTCGCGTGTTTGGCGCAGTCGCCAAAGCCAGGCAACATCTATGTGGGTGTGGCCTATGCAGGAAACAAGGGCCCCGAAGTCATCTTTGCCGTAAAGTTCCTTGTTTAAAAATTCAATGGCGGCCTTTGCCGATTTTTCAAAATTCTCACGGCCCGTGTCAAAAAGGTCCAGCATATTGACCGCATCGTTTAAGGTTTTAAGTATGTCTACACGGGGCAAATCGTCCGCAGCGTAGAGCTTTGCAACCTCGTAAGGTGTAAGCAAATCATAAACCAGCTCTTGGACCAAGTCGTCAACGGTTTTCAGCCTTGCTTGCATTTTTGCTTGGCCGTCAAAGGCCCAGTCATCGGTGTAGGCGTTTATGGCTATATCAAACTTTTCCCCACCCTTGGCCTTGTCAAGTAAGCGAACATCGGCGTGGTTTGAGTCAACCCCTTGGATGATTTCACCGTTGGCGTAGACTATAAACTGGGCACTTGACGAATTCCAATACCTTTGGGCGGGCATAATTTCATAAACCACAGGTTTGCCCGCAAATTCCGCCGGAACTTCAAAGCTGTGCCTGAACCAAGCATAACATTCGGGGTAGCCCCAGAATTCTTTTTGGCTGTCAAAGGGCCGCCAGTCGCCTTGGTCAAGCTCTTCAATTTTATATTGACCTTCACGAAACTCAAAACCGCCAAGTTCAACACTGCCCGTTACATAATAACTGTCCCGCAGGGCCGAAATTATCTTTTCGATCCGCCTGTCGTACATGTTTCTTTCTGAGTTTTTGTCCATAAAATTCAAACTGTTTGCCATAAAATCATCCCTTTCAAATGTTTTTTATTTGTTTACACGCTGTCAAAGCCCATGCAGTTTAGGGGCAGGGGGAACCATTGGGCCGCACTTGTTACAAGCGAAGCGCGCTCTGCGGACAAGTGCCCGAACAAGAAGCGCATTGCCGGCCCGTGGTCCAACTCAAAATCCGGCTTTGACTTGCTTTCAATAACCGAAATTTCTTCACCGTTTACTCTTATTTTAAAGTTTTCTTGCCCGGCAAAGCCTTTAATGGCCAGGGTCAAGCTGCCTTGGGCCAGGGGCCCTTCGGCTGCCTTGACCTTCATCAAGGCCAGCACCGTGTTTTTATAGTTTAGTATGTTGTAGCAAGAAGAGCGCCTGATTGTGTGCCCTTCCGCTATTTCCAAAAGCCTTGAAATCGCAGCCTTGTCATAAGGTGCAAGGCCTATTTCAAAGCTTCTCAAACCTGATTTTTCAAACACGGCAAGGATTAAATCATCTATGCTGCCGGCGTCGGCGGCCTTAAAGCTTGCCAAGCCGCCTTCATAGTTTAAAATGAAAAAGCCCTTGACTTCACCGTCTTTAAGGGCGGCATAGGGTGTGGACCGCCAGGAGCAAAGGATGTCAAACATCTTTTTGGGCTCATGCACCATATAATAAGCTTCTTTTTTTAATATATCATCTATAGCCTGCAAGAACTCATGGTCGGTTGGCTCAAGTTTTTTTACCTCAAAGCTGCTTTTTGCGTCTTTGCCAAAACAATGGCGGACATTGGTAAGGCTGACATTAAAATCATAACGGCTGCCGCCGGGTTCAAAACCAAAGTAGGCATAGCGTTGCCTCTGCCCGCCCAAAAGACCGAAATCCGCACCGGAGTCAATCATATCTTGAACTGCCATGTTCATGGTTTCAATCATGTAACCTTTTGAGCGTGAATCAAGCCCCACCGCCACATTGCCGATACCGCCGCAGCGAAGTTCTTGGCCGCCCGCCATAATTTTATCATAAAAAAGGCCCACCGCCGCCTTGATTGTGTCACCCTCTTTAATAACAATATTGTTTGAACAAGGGTCATATTCTTCTTTATAAAGCTTGGGCAGAAGGCTTAAAAAGTCCCTCTTTGTCGCAGGGTCATCCCGTGTGAAAAAAACTTGATCCAAAAAAGACATTAACTGCCCATAATCTTCACGAGGGGCTCTTCCCTTGTAAATTTGTTCTGCCATGCCGATCAAATCCTTTCGCAAAAATATTATAAATAATGGTAAACCATAAGCCGGGGGCTGTCAATCTTAATCACGGCTGTCGGCCGCTGCAAAACTTCTGCCCTTGGCCCAGGGCCTACGCCCGGCAAAGGAGATCAGCACACCCAAAAGCGCCACAAGCAACCAGGACAAGATAGTCATGCTCCAGCCCTTCTTTTCGGCAATCCAGCCTATGCTGACACTGGAAAAGGCAGAAGCAAAGTAAGAGCAGGCATTAAGGAAGCCGGTTATGGAAGCCGCCTTGCCCATGCGATTGAAATGGAAGGGTATAAAGGTCAGTAACATGGCGTTTACAGCCAGCATGCCGGACAGGGAGAGGGCTATCATAAGCACGGCTACAAAAATATTGAGCCGCCCTATAAGGTAAAGGGTCAAGATCGCTAAAGCGCTCAGGCCAAAAAAGAGGCCGGTTGTGGCCATCTCATTTTTTATATATTTTTCATTAACATAAATTGCGGCATAGGTTCCGCCCAAGGATACTATGGGCATGATCATGGAAACCGCAGCGGAAAAAGCGGGGCTCACCGCAAAAAAATCAGACAAGAAGGTGGGTACCCAGATTGTTACCCCGTCCTTTAAGACCCCATTAAAAAGAATGGCTGCCACAGCAAAGGAGAGGCCCGCGCGCAGTAGGAAGGGAAAGAAGCTGAGGCCTGTTAAGGGGTTGGACTCCAAGGGTTCATCGGGCACGGCTTTCGGTTTCTTTGTTTGTTCAAAATAGTCGATATAGTCTTTTAGCCCGGCCATGCCCATAAACCAAACAAAACCGCCTAAAAGCATGATTATACCACCGATAATGAATACCAAGCGCCAGCTTGAAAGTGATAAAACAAGCGAGGCTATAGCGTAAGACATAATGGTACCCACCGGTATGGTGGTGGATATATTGGCCCCTGCTTTTGAGAGCCTGTCTTCCGGCATCCACTCGGCCAAGGCCTTGATTATGGGAGACCAAAACATGGAATGAAACCAACCGTTTACCATCCAAATTGCAAGCATGAGGCCCGGATTGTCATTAAAGCCCATCAGTATATTGGCTGTGCCGGCCCCCAACAAGCCCACGCCCACCATATATTTGGGTGACACCCTGTCACCTATAAAACCGTTTACCAGTTGACCCACGGCGTAAGTGGCCATAAAAACGGTGCCGACACTGCCCAAGAAGGCCTTGCTAAGGCTCAAGTCGTCGGCTATGGCACCTATACAGGCGGAAAAACTCAAACGGCCCATATAGCTGATGCTATAGGCCATCCATGACAGGAGGAAGAGTACCTTTGACTGCCTTTGAATTTGATGTTTTTCCATAATGATTTTAAAAAGCGAGGGGAAAACACCAAGTATTTTTCACCCTCGCTAAACTCCTACATATCAAAAATTATGCTTCAGCCATTAATTGTAATCGGCTTGTTTGTTGCAATGAAGGTGGCGCGGCAGTCAACTTCCTGCGTACCGTGGCTTGTTCTGATACCGCCGTGGTCTGATGTAATAATTATCTGCCAGTCTTCCGTGTCATAAGTATCACGGGCACGAATGGCTTGGATAATTTCATAAGCATCAACATCGCAACCCTTAACGGCGTCAACATAGTTGGGGTTTTTGTTGGTGAAGCCGGAATTGTGGCCCGCCGAGTCCGGCCTTTCGTAGACACCGAAAATGATATCTGCGCAAGTGTCGCCCCTTACTTCTTCAAGGTAGGACTCTTGCAAGTCGTCGTCCCATATACATTTTTCCCAACGGACATTGAGCCCTTTCGCTTGAGTATACTCAACTTCCGGTGTGTAAGTGGCGCCTTTGGCACCGTGGTGGCCGCTCCAAATGTATTTAAAGACCGAGCTTTGGGCCTTGCCGTTTTCAACCAGTTCGGTGAGCACGGTTAAATAGTCGTTGGATTTGGGCTGGCCGTTGTCTTTACAACCGTTTTCTTTGCCCCAAACACCGGTTAAAATCGAGGCCCAGCCGGGTGCCGTGCTCGTGGCTTGCTTGTCAAAATATTTGTTGGGGCCGCCCGCGTAAGAAACATAAAGGCCGCCGTCTTTGGCAATTTCATTAATACCGCTGACCGTAGCACCTTTTAAAAGCGGCACCGAATCTGCCCTGACACCGTCATAGCCGATGATGATTGTTTTTTTGACTGTTTTGCCTTGAGGCAAGGGTTCATCAAAGTGTTGGCGTACCATTTTAGCCACAACCGTTTGAGGCAAGGCATCTGCAAGTGAGTTTTCAAACATAGCGGATTTGTCCAACCCTTTCCCATAAAGTGTTTCATTGAGCGTGAAAAGCATAATCAAGAGGGCAACAAAAACTTTTATAGATTTGACAACGGTTTTAAAGTCTATCTTAAGTTTCATTATATTTGCTCCTTTCTCAAACAACAATATAAACAACAGTCATATGATAACACGCCCGGCCCCCTATTTCAATAAAAAAGATGAATTTTCAGGCTACTGCTGATATAATGACTTTTAAGAGATGATTTATTTAAGAAAGGATGATTTTTTTGAGAAAGTATAGGCATGTTTTAAGCTTAAGTCTCTGTATTTTGATCCTTGTTTCTTTATTCTCAAGCCTTGCATCGGCAAACACTTTTACCGCTTTTGAAGACTGGGCGGCCGATTATGACACTTATAAAAACGATAGTCGGCAAATTGCTCTTTCACCGGGCAGTGACGAAAGTGAGATGGGCTTTGCCTGGCTGTCATCACCGCTTGATTTAAACCCCGCTTTTAAGTATTCGAGCGACAAAAATCTGAAAAACGCAAAACGCGCCGAAGTTGCGACAAGCCTGACCCCCATCGGCCAGCTTTCAAACAAGGTTAATCTCAAGGGTTTGAAGAAAGGCAGCGTCTACTATTATTCTTACACCATTGAAGGTGTTTGGAGTGAAGCTTACAGCTTTAAAACCGGAGCCGGCGACAATTTTAAGGCTCTTTTGGTCGCGGATTCACAAATCGGCCGCTCGGGTGACGAAAGGGACGATGAAGTGCTTTGCCGTGACTCTTTCGGTTGGAACAACACACTTGAAGTAGCACTTGGTTCTTTTCCGGACACGGACTTCATCCTCTCTGCCGGTGACCAGGTTGAGAGCGCTTATTCAAATGACCAGTACAACTTATTTTTTGCACCGGCTACCCTGCGAAGCATACCTGTAGCCGCAGCCTTGGGCAATCATGATTTTTATTTTCCGCTTTACAAATACCGTTTTAATAATCCAAACGAATTTGAAGGCGAGTTAATCGAATCCCCTGCCGGTTCGGGTTTTTGGTTTACAAGGGGCCAAGCTCTATTTATAGTTATCGACTCTAACATCCCTTTCCCCCTGAGGCAGGAAAAGTTGATTGAAGACGCTGTAAAAGCTAATCCCAATGCCCTCTGGCGGATTGTAATGATGCATCACAGTATTTACGGAGCTTACGGCGGGGAAGCCCGTACCGACAACCTTTGGCGCTTTTATGCCCCAATTTTTGACAGAACAGAAATAGACTTGGTTTTAAGCGGGCATGACCACGCCCACTGCCGCACCTTACCTATTAAGGGCGGCAAGGTAGTTGACTACGGCCAAGGGACTGTTTACCTGAGCGCCAACTCTTCTTCCGGCAGTAAGTTTGGCCGTGAACCGGCAGAAACTCCATGGTATGCCGCCGGCTGCACCCAACCCAAGGCCGCCTGCTTCTCACTCTTGGGCTTTGAAGAAGGTAAGATTACCATAAACAGCTACAGAGCGGACAGTATGGAAAGAATTGATGAGGAGCTGGTCTTGGAAAAGACTGCCCCCTCGCCGGAACTTAAGCAACTCACGCCCTTTGAGAGATTTTTGGAGTCTATCTTCACCTTTCTTATGGTAATGAAGGCATCAATCAAGGTGTAAGGTTAAATTACTTTACACACAGAAAACCGATAAAACATAAATTTAAAAGGAGTTTTAGCAATGAGCGAAAAAGGCAGATCGGTATTGGAAATTGTACCCAATGAAGAAAACAAGCGAAACAGCGAAGGGGCCTTTATAACATTAAAGGACGGACGCATTTTATTTGCTTACACCTATTACGGCGGCGAAGGCTGGCGTGATGATTCACAAGCAGACATTGCCTTTATTTATTCGGCCGACGAGGGCGAAACCTGGAGCGAAAAAGAGATTGTTTTTAAGGCTGAAGACCATGGCGTAAAAAACATTATGAGCGTTTCTTTTGCCAGGTTGAAAAACGGTGATGTGGCTATATTTTATTTGGTCAAACACGGCTTTGAAGACACTCGCCTGGTCATGCGCCGTTCGTCCGATGAGTCCGAAACCTGGTCACAAGCCAAGTATTGCCTTGAGCGCAAGGGCTTCAATGTAGTCAACAATGACCGAGTTGTCAGCCTTTCGGACGGCCGTTTAATCTTCCCTTCGGCCCATCACGGTGTCCGCCTGCAGCCTGCCACACCTTCCTTCCCTTATGCTATCGATTATTTTTATATTTCGGATGACGACGGCGAAACATGGTTTGAAAATGAGTTTGCCACCACCCTAAACTCCCCCCACACCCGCACGGGCTTGCAAGAACCGGGCCTTGTGGAATTGGCCCCCGGCATACTTTGGGCCTGGGCCCGCACGGACATGGGCCGTCAGTACGAGTTTTTCTCACATGACAACGGATTTAGGTGGTCCAACCCCGAAGCCTCTTATTTCACCGGCCCCTGCTCCCCGCTTTCCGTAAAGCAAGTTCCACAAACGGGTGAACTTTTAGCCGTTTGGAACCCAATACCCGAATACCCCACAGGCAAGTTAGAAGTTGAGTACAGTGCCCGCAAGCGCTTGGTTTATGCCACCAGTGACGACAAGGGCGCCACTTGGGGCCAGCCGGTTATTATTGAAGACGATGATGAGTGCGGCTATTGCTACACGGCCATCCATTTTACGAAAGACTCTGTTTTATTGGCCTACTGTGCCGGCAATGATTTTACGGACTATTCTATCCTTTCCCGTATCAGAATTCGTAAAATAAAAATAAAAGATTTGGGGTAAGCACCACTAATTTATCAAAATCAAACCCCCAAGCCGGTGATTAATTGCCGACTTGGGGGTTTGCCTCACATATGTGGCTTTTGCAGTGGTTGAATTTTATTTATTTAGAATATATCTTGTGCTCCTCGCTTTACCGATTCTTTGAATTTTCCCTTGCTCAATTAACCTCTGTAAAGCCTTAATTGCAGGAAATTGTGAAGACCCCAAAACCCGTTCAACATCCTTCCTTGTGATTGATTCAGCATTTTTAAACAAGTTTAGAATTTTGTCTTCAACTACAAAGTCTTCGGTGTTTTCCGACAGTGATGACGATGAAGTGTTAACATTTGGCAGCGTTACAACAAAGGAGGCCGGAGCGGGAGCAAAGCTCACTTTTACCGGTAGGTTTTCATAACTCTCCAATATCCTACCAATTCCCGTCCCATAACTTTCAATCAACTCTAAACGATAAAAGATTGCGGCAACCACCGAATTCCTTGATTGGGAGACACCGGACATTATGTCTATAAGTGTTATTCCCTTCACTAAACCACCGAGTGAAATAAATTCCATTCTATCCGCATATATATTGATAATTGTGCTGCCGGAATAGTCATAGTCACGGTGAACAACTGTGTTTAACAAGGCTTCACGAATTGCATAATCGGGGTAATCGGGTGTATCCACCCTATACAAACCTTCAAAGTCAGAGCTTATGTTGTTGTTAAGTAATATAAAAGTGTAAGTATCTTCAACCTGTTTTAGGATGGAACCAAAAAACTCCTTCCTGGATTGAAAATTCGTTTTACCGACACCCTTATAAACTGCACACTTAATGCTATGTTCGCATTGATCCGATAAGAGCCATGCGGCGTTTGTGTAATATCCATCACTTGTTATAAGACCCAAAGTTTTCTTATTGCTTTCAGTAAAGGCGACTTTGCGGTTTTTAAAATATTCTTCCGCATAAGAAAACGATAAGTCTTGATTAAGAGCACGCGCTTTGTCAAAGGCCGTGCCGTCACTTTCTTTAATCATTTGGCGTATGGCCTCTTCACTTGCAGGTGCGGAAGTAATGCCATGCCTGACATAGACGCCACCGGGCTTTAGCCCCTTATCGGCTAAATGGTAGGGTCTGCGCTCCCCGCGTGACACTGTAATCCTAATTAGATCTTTCCCCTTTTGATTTATACGCTCAAGGCTTGAGTAGGCAGATAAATCCGGTTTTATACCGTCACGAATCATGTTGCTGATACGCTCCATTTCAAACTCAACATCCGCAACACCTACTATTTCACTTGTTTTTTTTATGCCGATATATATTTCACCACCACTTGAGTTTGCAAAGGCAACAATCTCTTTTTTCAGCCCCGGCGTAACAATTTCTTTAAGCTCCAAAAACTCACTTTCAAAAAGCTCCACAGCAAAACCCCCTAAACAAAATCAATGTATTAATCATTATTATCTTTATTATCGCTATATTATCATGATTTGCATTCAAATGCAAGTTCATTGTTAAATTTATAGAAACCTTGAAATTGCAGGCATTTAGCTTACAATTTCAAGGTTCCTTTCTTATCTAATCATTATTATCATGATTTGTACTAATCTTTTGTTACCAATTATTGACCGCGTGTTCACAGAAAGCCAATAGGTTTTCAACCTTGATAACTTGACCGTCGGGGAGCTTTGCCCAGCCCTTAAAGTTCCCAAAGACTTGATGGCAGCGGTTGTCAACAAAAAGCACTTTGGTTTTGGTGTCATTGTCAAAGATGGGGGTCATGGTCATATCAAAAAGCCCGTCATCACTGACAAAGTGCCAGGGTGCCATATAGTTTTTTGGGTCACGCTCTACCTTGAGGTGCCCTAACTTGTAGGCTTTGCCCTCCCAGAAAAACATGTTTTCCGACGCTTTGCTAAGGTCCCCAAAGCCCCAGCCGATGTTGAAGCCGAAGCGCCCGCCATTTACAAAGCCCGAACCGCAGCCCCAAAACCATTCTTGGTGAAAGGGCCAAACTCCCCTTCCCCAATCTAAAAGCGCGGTCTCTTGGCCGGTGGCCAAAACTTCCTTGCCGCCAAGACGGACGTGACCGGTTACTCCATAAAAATGCTCCTTACAGTTGAGGTAAAACTGCCCGGGCTTGTCAAAGGGGGTGGCAATCACCATGGCCTCGTCCCTCGGAATATGGGGTAGGATTATCTCAATGTCCACCGGAGAGGACTTTTTCCCCGACACCAGCCGCAGAGTGCGGCGCTCGGGCTCCGTAACAAATTCCATCAAGTAATTCCTGCCGCTCATACGAAGCTCGTGGGGTTCGTTGGGGTCAAGGGGCATGGGGAGATTTCGCATTACAAAAGGCTGCAGCCTTCTAAATTCATGCCTTTCGCCGCTTTCAAGCGACAAGAGGGTGGCTGAATAGTTGGCCATATAAGACACATGCCCGATAACAAGCTGTAGCAACCATTTACCCAGCCCAATCTGGTAAAAATCCCATTCCTTGAGCCCAAAGGGCTTTGCGACCACCTGCTCCCGATTAAATTTAAAATGCATTTGCCTGGCATAGCCGGGTTCGCGCAAATTGCCCTCGCTGTCAAGCAAGGGGGTGGGGCTTGTTATCTCATGCTGAATCATTGTTCACTGCCTCCTTTGGCAAGTTGCTTTTTATACTTGCGGGCTGCGAAGAAATTAAATTTATCAAATGCCGCTACCAAAGGGGGAAGGGTGTTTTATGGTTTTTTACGGCTTTACCTTGCTTATTCAGCCAAGCCCGTTACTTGGTCAATTTCCACAAGGGTGTTTTCACAGCCTTCATAAAGCATTGCAACCGATTGGCTTGGTCTTGCCTTACAGCCCCAAATACTGCCGAAGGGCTTCTCCTATAGCCTCCCGTGTTTTGGCGTCATCAAGCCTTGCAACCGGCTTACCCAACCTTTCGTGCGACAGCGTGCGGATTTGATGGCACATGGCCACACTGTCTTTTGGCAGGCCTGAAAGTGCCTTGGGTAAAAAAACTTCGGTCGGGTAAATTTTGTCACCCTTTTTCACGCTTGAAAGCGGCAGAACCGTGGATATGGGTAAAATATGATTTACCATGTTGTTTGAAACAACAAGCACCGGCCTTTTACCTCGCTGTTCGCTCCCCTGAACAGGGTTTAGGTTACAAAAATAAACTTCCCACTTGTTTACCATTCGCCGCCCACCTCTTGGTCCGGGGCCGAAAAAGCCTCTTGTGTTTCAAGCGTTCTTTTCATAAAGCTTTCATCTTTTGCCGCAGCTTCCATCTGCCTTTGATAAAGCTCATTTTTGCTTTTTGCGATGAAGCCTTCAAGAGCCAAACGGATACCGGAATTTACCGAGCTGATGTAATCAAGCGCGGCCAATTCTTTAAGCTCTTTCACCTGTTCTTCGGGTAAAAGGGCTGTGTATTTTATATTTTTATTTTTCTTGCCCATAAGATCACTTCCTTGCTTTAAGCTTATCAAAGCCAAGCTAAAGTGTCAAGCTTTATCAACCATCATTTTATGATGGTTTAATATGATGGTTACATTAATAAATAAAAAGATAATTTATTTAAAAAGTGCAGGGACAGATAAAATCCACCCCTGCAAGATTATAAATTTTAAAGCTCTTATTTCACTTCTTTAAAAACCAAACCTTCATCTACGACTTTGCAAACATACTTTTTACCCGCTTGCACCTTGCCTTCAAGCATTTCTTCCGAAAGCTTGTCTTCAATTTGTGTTTGGATGGCGCGGCGGAGAGGTCTGGCCCCATAAACCGGGTCAAAGCCTTCATCGGCTACTTTCTTGACCACGGACTCATCAAAGTTAAGCTCAATGTCCATTTCGCCTATGCGTTTGGCTAAATTTTTAAGCATACGGCGGGCGATTTCTTCAATATCTTCCTCGCTCAAGCGGTGGAAAACTATGGTATCATCCACCCGGTTTAAAAACTCCGGTCGGAAGGCTTTTTTAAGCTCGCCCATAACGGCATCTTTTATATCGCCATGGCCGTCACTGCCGCCGCCGGCAAAGCCCAGGGTGCTGACTTCTTTTGAAATCAGGTTGGCGCCTATGTTGGAAGTCATAATGATTATGCAGTTTTTAAAGTCTACCCGCCTACCTTGGGCGTCGGTTAGAATGCCGTCTTCCAAAATTTGCAGGAGCATGTTGAAAACATCCGGATGAGCTTTTTCAATTTCATCAAAAAGCAGAACACTGTAGGGTCTGCGGCGGACCTGCTCGGTCAGTTGGCCGCCTTCATCATAACCTACATATCCGGGCGGTGAACCCACCATGCGCGACACTGTATGTTTTTCCATATATTCGGACATATCCAAGCGTATCATGGCGTCTTCATCACCAAAAATAGCTTCGGCCAGAGCCTTGGAAAGTTCTGTTTTACCCACACCGGTGGGACCCAGGAAAATGAAGGAGCCCGTTGGGCGTTTGGGGTCTTTTAAGCCTACCCTGCCCCGGCGGATAGCCTTGGACACGGCCGTAACCGCTTCCGCTTGGCCGACTATGCGGCGGTGGAGCTCTTCTTCCATATTCAAAAGGCGTTCGCTTTCTTCTTGGGTCAGTTGGACCACGGGTATATTGGTCCAGGAGGACACAATTTGGGCAATCTCTTGCTCGCCCACTTGACCGGAAACGCGAACATTTTCTTCCTTCCAGCGTTGGCGGATTTCTTCAATCTGCCGGCTTAAGGCTTTTTCTTCATCGCGCAAGGCGGCCGCTTGCTCAAATTCTTGGGCATTGACTGCCGCTTGCTTTTCTTCGTCCAGTGATTTCAACTTGTTTTCAAGCTCTAAGAGGTCGGGCGGAGTTGTGTGCTTTTTAAGCCGGACCAGTGAGGCGGCTTCGTCAACCAAATCAATGGCCTTGTCGGGCAGGTAGCGGTCGCCTATGTACCTGGCGGACATTTTAACGGCGGCTATGATGGCGTCATCCGTTATTTTAACCTTATGGTGGGCTTCGTATTTATCACGAAGGCCTTTCAAAATTTCTATGGCCTCATCTTCGGTGGGCTCGCCCACGGTAACGGGTTGGAAGCGGCGTTCCAAGGCTGCATCTTTTTCAAAGTACTTTCTGTATTCATCCAAGGTGGTGGCGCCGACAACCTGCATTTCACCCCGGGCCAAGTAAGGCTTGAGGGTGTTGGCCGCGTCAACCGAACCTTCGGCGGCACCGGCACCGATTAGGTTGTGAATTTCGTCAATAAAGAGTAATACATCACCGGCCGCCAAAACTTCGTCTATGGCGGTCTTGAGGCGTTCTTCAAATTCGCCCCTGTATTTTGTGCCGGCAATCATGCCGGTCATGTCAAGCGAAATTAAGCGTTTGCCCTTCAAGGTTTCGGGCGCTTGGCCGGCTGCGATTTCTATGGCCAGGCCTTCGGCAATGGCCGTTTTACCCACACCGGGTTCACCTATTAAGACGGGGTTGTTCTTGGTGCGCCTGCTCAAAATTTGCACCACACGGTCAATTTCTTTTTGGCGGCCTATGACCGGGTCAATAAGGTTTTCTTTGGCAAGCTGCGTCAGGTCACGGCCGAATTTGTCCAGCGTGGGTGTGTTTGAACCGGCTTGGCCGTCTGCCTCCCCGGCGGGGGAATCGGACCTTCTGCCGCTTTTTTGGCTTTGCCGGGGTGCCTTACCCAGCTCACTTTCAAGGTCGCGCAAAATCACTTCGGGCACCGCTCCCAGGTTTTTGATAATTGAAAGGGCGGCCGACTCACCTTCAAAGATTAAAGCCAGCAAAATATGTTCACTGCCCACATAGCCATGGCCCAAAGCACGGGCGTGGCGCACGGCGGTTTCTAAAATATTTTTGCAACGCGGGGTCAGGTCTGCGGCGGTCAAGTTGGCCTTGGCCCCAAAGCCGAAAATATCTTTTATCATTTTTTCCGTGTCTTCCAAGGTCAGGCCCTGTTTTGCCAAAACTTCATAAGCTATGCCCTGGCCCGTTTCCAAAAGGCCTGCCAAAACATGCTCGCTGCCTATGTAATTGTGGCCCAAGTTTTTTGCAAACTCAATTGCAAAATTCAAGGCCTTGTTTGCCCCTTTCGTAAAACCTTCAAAATTGTACATAAAATCACCTGCTTATATTTAATCAATAATATTAATCGTAAATTTTAAAACCTGATGCCTAAAACCTCACGCACGGCAAGGGCTCTCAAACTATCCCTTTGCGATGGGGTCAGGTTTTGCTCCTCACGGGCGTTTAGGGTTGCCGGTTGCATAGACACTATCAGTTCATTGAGCTTCTCAAGCTCTATGTCAATCATACCGTTGGCGGCACCCAGGCGAACCAGGGAAATCAGTTCCATAAATTCATCACCGCTCAAAAGCCTGGCTGTTTGCAACACACCCAGTGCCCTCCAGACCTTGTCGGCACTTTCGGGTTTTTCCAACATAAGTTTTGCCGCTTCCCGTTCACGGCCCACCAACTGGGCTGCAATTGAATTCAAGTTTTCCAAGGCTGCCGCTTCGGTTATGCCCAGGGTGATTTGGTTGCTGAGCTGATAAATATCCCCCTTGGGTTCGGACCCTTCACCGTAGGCCCCCCGCATGGTCATGCCCAGTTTTGAAACCGAGGTGCTCAAGCGGCTGATGTGGCCCAGGCGTGTGAGTGCCGGCAAGTGCAGCATGAGTGAAGCTCGCATGGCGGTGCCCAAATTGGTCGGGCATTGGGTTAGGTAACCTATGCGCTCATCAAAGGCGTATTTAAGCTTGGCGTCCAACTTAGAGTCAATGGCGTCGGCCGCTTCAAAGGCTTCATTGAGTGCTAAACCCGCCTTCATAACTTGCAGGCGGATATGGTCTTCTTCGCAAAGCATTATGCTGACGGACTCATCCGGGGTCAATAAGAGGGCACGGCCCTCAACCGAGCTTGCAAATTCGGGGCTGACCAAGTGCCTTTCCGCCAGGGACACGGCCTGTGGCCTGGTCAGTGCATCCATTTCAATATAGCTGAACTTTTCGGGATTACCCTCTGCCATGGCGGCGTCTTTAATAAGTTCGTTTACCGCCCGCCTGTCTTCCAAAGAAAGTTTTGAGGGGAAGGGATACTCGCGCAAGTTGCGGGCCAGCCTGATGCGGGTGCTGAGCACAATGTCGCCCTGGTCGCCTTTTTCGATATACCACTTTTCCATACTCAATCCTCCTTTTCAAGCTCGCGTATCTCATCGCGAAGTTCTGCCGCCAGTTCATAATTTTGTTCTTCCACGGCAACATTCAACTTGCAGCGTAAAGCTTCAATGCGGTTGAGCTTTTTATTTTCTTCACAAGCCGCTTCGGACACCTTGCCGCTGTGGCGGATACGGCCGTGTATGCGTTGCAAGGTAGGCAGAAGTTTTTCATAAAAGGTGTTGTAACATTCGGCGCAACCGATCTTGCCCGATTTTGTAATGTCTTTAAAAGAAGAGCCGCATTTTGGGCAAAGTTGAAGGGAAGTTTCCGCCCCCTTGGGCCTTTCGCTTGCAAAATTTTCAAAAAGCCCACCCAGGTTTAAGCTGAAACCCGACAGAAAATCACCGTATCCTAAATTTGCGGCACACTCGGAACAAAGATGGGTCGCAGTGGTTTCACCGTTGACCACCCTTTTAATATGGGTTGTGGCCTCATGCCTTTCACAATTTTGGCATAACATTTTACTTGCCCCCTTTAATCTTTTGCTTCCCCTCAAGCCTTGCTTACGGCCAAGAGAAGGTTCTTAAAAATTATTGCCCTGGTTTCTTCCCGCGTATGGTCCGACAATAGTTTCAGGGCCTTGTCGGAAGTTGCGGCCAACATTAAATCTGCCGAATTTTTATCAATAATGCTTTGGTGTTTTAAATTCAGTAAATGGGCCCGGCATGTTTTTTCATCAAGGCTTTGGCCTATATTATTAATAACATGCATAAGCAAGGCCCCTTTGCCAAGTTTTACCCGACTGATGCGGATAAATCCGCCCCCGCCCCGCCTGCTTTCAACCATATAGCCTTGCTCGGGCGTAAAGCGTGAAGAAATCACATAGTTGATTTGGCTGGGGACGCAACCGAACTGTTGGGCAAGCTCATTGCGTTGCAATTCGATTTGCCCATCGATTTCAAGCCCTTCCAAAATCATTTTGGCTATGGCAGCACTTAAATTCACCCCAACCACCTCTTTGCTTTGACCTTCACTGACTTTGGTTTAATTATATAATATCCAAAGACTCGGGTCAAAGGTCAGTAATGGTCAAGAGCCCGCTTTTTCTCCCTTTTTCTGCTTTTTACTACTGTTTTCGCCTATTTTTGACCTTTTTCAAATTAGTAAAATAAAAAACGACAAGGCTTTTTCAAGCCCTGTCGGTCGTGTAAAGGATTTATGCTTTACAGCTTAAGTGTGGCCAATATTTCAGCTGCCTCTTCAAAATTTAGGCCGCCCGGTGAAATAGCAAAGTTGCCGGGGGCTTGCAGGGCCCACCTTTCTGCATACTTTTTGGCATCTGCCCCGTCTATGCGCAAATCGGGGCTGTTTACAAGTGATTTTACGGTTTTTAAAAGCCGACCTTTGTCGGTTTGCAAAAGTTCAAAAAGTTCCTTGTGCAAGTCGGGCGCAAAATTTTCAGCCCTTTCAAGAAAGGCCGGCATGAAAACAGCACAGGCCTTGCCGTGGGGCAGACCAAAGTCTTCTGTTAAAATATAGCCCAGGGGGTGGGGAAAGGCTGTGCCCGTTTGGTTGATTGCAAGCCCCGCGTAGAGCGAGCCGTAATAAAGGGCGTCGCGAACTTCCGGTGAGGGCAAGGATTTGCTTTTATTTAAAGATTCAAGTGCCGGCCAAAGGCCGCTCAAGGCTTTTTGAGCCACACACTTGGTAAGCCCTTGACATTTGGGGGTGAAAAATGATTCCAAGGCATGGCTGAAAGCATCAAGGGCTGTGGAAACCGTAGCATCATAAGGCACACTGTAGGTGTATTTTGGGTCGGCAAAAGATAGATTTGCATAGTAGTCGGGGCCGGAAACACTTTTTTTGCGGCCGTTTCGGTCAATGGTCAGCACCGACACGCCGGTCACTTCGCTCCCCGTGCCTGCCGTTGTGCCCAAAAGTACCAGGGGCAGGGGCGGTTTGCCGTAGCCGTAATTATAAATTTCTTCCGCTTCAAGCTTTGGGTTTGCGGCATAAACCGCCACAGCCTTGGCAGCGTCCAAGGGGGAGCCCCCGCCTATGCCGAAAATGAAGTCTGCCTTAAAATCGGCCGCTTGCTTGCCCGCCGCATGGCAGTCCGAAAGCAAGGGGTTGGGCCCGATTTTGTCATATATCTCATATGAAATCCCTTGTGTTTTCAAGGCCTTGAGCACATCATCCAAGGCACCGCTGGCCTTGGCCGAGCCGGCACCCGTTACCAAAAGACAGCTTTTACCCAAGTCCGCCAAAAATCGGCTGTTTTCAAAAAGAGTGTTTTTGCCGCTAAAAACCCTTGCGGGCATAAAAAAATTAAAATCCATCCGTGGCACCTCCGTCCCCTATTATGGTTTAAAGCCGCCCTTTATGCAAGGCCGAGGGGTGAAGAAATTTCTTTGCAAAGCGGTCTTGTGCGGGCTTGCATTAGGGGTCTTATAATTGTATAATTATGTGGTTGATTTTAAGCTTATTAAAGAAATTTAAACAGAGGTGTAATTTTGGCCCTTCGTTTTCGATCAAGAAGTAAAAGAAAAAACACCATCGCCCTAATCGCTGCCCTTCTTGCGGCCGCGGTTTTATCGGGCTTGTTTGCCCTTGATTACAAGCTCAACACAAGCAAACACGACCACCATGATTTTGTCATGGGTACGGTGGTCAGCCTAAAACTTACGGGTCAAGGCGGGCCGGCAACGGCAGAGAAAATTGTTAAGCAGATGCGCAATTTGGAATATAAGCAACTTTCTTGGCGGGTTGCGGACACTTACATAGCAAAAGCCAATGCCAAGGCCGGTTTGGCTTCTTTTGAGCCCGACGAAGAAACCTTGCGCTATCTTGAAGATTCGCTGAAAATTTGCCGGGCAAGCAAGGGCGCTTTAGATATAAGTATAGGTAAAATCACCGCCTTGTGGGATTTTGATTCGGATGAAAAAGTTTTGCCCGATAAGGGCGAAATTGAAGCTCTCTTGCCCTTTGTCGACTATAAAAACATTGATTTGAGTGATGGGCAAATATTTGTCGGTCAAAACCAAGCCCTTGACATGGGGGCGGTGGGCAAGGGAATAGCCTGTGATGAGGCCCGCGCCCTCTTGCGCGTCAGTTCCGTCAAGTCCGCCATTGTTTCTGTGGGCGGCAGCGTTTTGCTTTATAATACGGAAGCTCGTGTGGGTATTCGAAACCCCGACGGCGGTCCCAATGATTATTTGGGTATTTTAAAACTTAAAAACTGTAATATCTCCACTTCCGGCAATTACGAGAAGGCCTTTGAATTTGAAGGTGAAAAATACCACCACATACTGGACCCAAAAACCGGCTACCCCGTTGACAATGACTTGGCCGGTGTTACCGTTATTTGCAAGGACGGCCTGACTGCCGATGCACTTTCAACGGCCTGCTTTGTTCTGGGTTACAAGGACAGTCTGCCGCTTTTGGAAGAATATGAAGCCCGTGCGGTTTTTGTTTTTAAAGACAAAAGCGTGCGCACAAGCGGGCTGCTTGAAAAAGATTTCAGCCTTACCGACAGCGCCTACCAACTCGTCTGAAGGGGAACGATTTTATGATAAAACTTTTTAAAAGAGCAGATTTTTATCTTATTCTCTTCTTTTGCCTTTTGGGTATTGTAAGCTTTGTGCCTCGCCTTATGGCTTCCGGCAATATGACGGCTACAATCAGCCAAAGGGGTCAAGTGCTTTATTCAATAGATCTTGACAACATTCAAGGTTCTTATACGATTACAATTGACGGCCGACCTTCGGCCGATATTCTTGTCAAAAAAGGTGAAATCGGCTTTGTGCGAGCCACCTGCCCGGACAAGATCTGTGTCAAAACCGGTATGCTGACCAAACCCGGCCAGTCTGCCGCTTGCCTGCCGGCCAAACTTATTATCACAACCGGCAAAGCCACGGGCCGCAAGGCACCGGATGTTATTACTTATTGATTTAGGCGGTTTTTATGCGTAAGAGTGAAAGAGCAAAACTTACAGGCAGAATTGCCCTCTTGGGCGTTTTGGGCGCCCAGGCGCTTGCCTTGAGCTTCATTGAAAGCTTGTTACCCCCGCTGCCCGGCATGCCGCCGGGTGCCAAGCCGGGGTTTTCCAATATAGTTACTATGTACACCGTGTCTTACATAGGAACCAAACAAGCCTTGTTAATAACCTTAATCAAGGCGATTTTTGCCGGCCTGACCAGGGGACCTTCGGCCTTTATGATGAGCTTGGCCGGCGGGCTTTTGAGCACCTTTGTAATGGCAAGTATGCTGCGCATCAGCGGTAGACCAAACGGCATTGCCGGCATTTCCGTGGCTTCTGCCGCGGCCCATAACATGGGGCAGCTTTTGGCGGCCATGTTCCTCTTGCGCTCCACCGCTCTTGTCGGCTACCTGCCTGTTTTAATTTTCTTTTCCGTAGCAACAGGCTTGGTCACGGGCACCATTCTCAAATACCTTCTGCCTGCCCTGGACCGCCAGAGCGAATTTTTTCTTCTGCATAAATAATCGGCTACAAAGCTCAAGCCCCAAGGTCACTTATGGGGCTTGTTAAGCATATAATATATTTTAGGAGGCCAAGGTCTATGAGTAAAAAGGTCTTAAGCGGTATTTTGCGACCGGCCGCAAGGGTAAAGGGTGGTGTGCCAGTTGCCCACAAGAAAAACACCGCCGAACTGCCGGTTGAGCGTATGCCGGCACCCGAAAGTGTGGTTATCCCCATGTTGCAACACATTGGGGCCCACTGCGTGCCAAGGGTCAAGCGCGGTGACAAGGTTGCCGTCGGCCAACTTATCGCCGATTCAGACAAATATGTCAGCGCCCCCATCCATGCCACTATTTCGGGAACGGTTAATAAGATAGGCGAAACCGTCTTGCCCCACGGCGTTATAGTGCCCAGCATTTTAATTGAGTCCGACGGTGAAATGCGGCTCTTTGAAGGCTTGGAGCCGCCCAAGGTCAACAATAAGGAAGATTTTATACAGGCAGTCAGGCAATCCGGTCTGGTAGGCTTGGGCGGTGCGGGCTTCCCCACCCATGTCAAGCTAAACATTCCGGCCGACAAAGAGGTGGACACCCTGGTCATAAATGTTGCCGAATGCGAGCCCTTTATTACCGTTGACTACCGTGAAAGCATGGAAAACTCTTGGGACATCCTTTCGGGCGTTTATACCATCAAAGAATTTTTGGGGCTTAAAAATGTTATTATCGCGGTTGAAGACAATAAGCCGGACGCCTTGGCGGAGCTTAAAAAAATAGCCGATGCCCAAAGCAATCTTGACGGCGGCGTTAAAGTTATGGCGCTCAAGTCACGCTACCCGCAAGGGGCGGAAAAAATGCTGGTCCTGGCGGCAACCGGCCGCAAGGTGCCGCCCGGTAAGTTGCCTGCGGATATAGGCTGCCTTGTTATGAATGTTGCCACCGTTGCCTTCATTGCCCGCTATTTAAAAAGCGGCAAACCCCTGGTCAGCCGTTCCTTGACCGTTGACGGTTCTGCTGTGGCAAACCCTAAAAATGTACGCGTCGCCTTGGGCACAAACATAGGCGATATTTTTGATTTTTGCGGCGGGTTCAAGGTTGAGCCTTACAAGATTATTACCGGCGGCCCCATGATGGGCCTTGCCATAATCGGCACGGACTTGCCCGTTATAAAGCAAAATAATGCTCTCTTGGCCCTGGACCAAAAGGCATACAAGTTTAAAAAAGAGCGCGATTGCATCCGCTGCGGCCGCTGCGTAACGGCCTGCCCCATGGGGCTTATGCCCGCGCTTATAGCCCGTTATGCCGAGGCAGACGAAGCCCATAAGCTTGAACACACGGGTGTTACTGTTTGCATGGAATGCGGCAGCTGTGCTTACGACTGCCCTTCCGCCATACCCCTGGTGCAGCATATGAGGCTGGCCAAATCTAAACTTGCAGCCTACAAGGCAAAACAATAATCTCAAATTCACAGAAGGGAATGATAGTGTAAATGGTTTTAGACAAAAAACTTACCGTCAGCGCCTCACCCCATGTTCGCTCAAGCGTTACAACAACGGGCATTATGCTGGATGTAATCATAGCCATGATCCCGGCCTTGATTGCCGCTGTTGTCTTTTTCGGGCCGCGGGTGCTGGGTTTGACTGCGGTAACGGTTATTACAGCTGTCTTGAGTGAATATGTGTCACGCAAGGCCATGAAAAGGCACGGGACTCTGGGTGACCTGAGTGCTGTTGTAACAGGCATGCTCCTGGCCTTCAACCTACCTGCCACCATGCCTTTTTGGATGGCTGCCATAGGGTCGGTTGTAGCCATTGTGGTGGTCAAACAGTTTTTCGGCGGTATCGGTATGAACTATGTCAACCCCGCGCTGATAGGCCGAATTGTGCTTTTCGTCTCTTTCCCCACAGCCATGACCAACTGGGTGGCAGCAGGTGCCTGGCACAAGGGCGGCGTTGATACCATCACAACCGCCACCCCCATGGCCCAACTGAAAGAAGTTTTTACCGGCGGCAATTTTGACAAGATTGGCGAAATTGTAGAACCCGGCTTAGGGGAAATGCTGATGGGCAAACACGGTGCCAGCCTGGGCGAAGTTTGTGCCATAGCCTTGATAATCGGCGGGCTCTACCTTCTTATCAGGGGTGTTATTTCACCTATAATCCCCCTGACATATGTTGGCAGCGTTGCCCTCATAATGCTTGTGGCCGGCCGCGGTAACCTTCAGTTTGTCGCCTATCAAGTTTTGGGCGGCGGCCTTCTCTTAGGTGCCATTTTCATGGCAACCGACTACACCACTTCACCGGTAAATCCCAAGGGAAAAGTTATTTTTGCCATAGGTTGCGGGGTTTTGACTTCTGTCATCCGCCTCTACGGAAATATACCCGAAGGGGTTTCTTTCGCTATCATAATTATGAATATTTTGGTACCCCACATTGAAAACATCACAACACCCAAACCATTCGGAACCCCCAAAGAGGAAAAAGCAGCCAAGGAGGGTGACAAATGAAGAATTTCAAGGCAAAAGATTTGTTGATACCCGGTTTGGTACTCTTTGTCATCAGCCTGGTAACCACCTTGCTTTTGGCCCTGACCAACCAAGTTACAGCCCCCATAATTGAAGATATGGCTGTCCAAACCGCCGTGGAGGCCCAAAAGAAGGTTTTGCAAGAGGCCGAAAGTTTCTCGGACCAAGCCTTGCTTGCCAAGTTAGACGGCAAGGAATATGAATACTATGAAGGCTTTGATTCGGACGGCAAGCTTGTGGGTTATGTTTTCACAACCGTCTCAAAGGGTTATGGCGGCGAAATTAAGCTCATGAGCGGCATTGACAAAGACGGTGCCATAGCCGGGCTTGAAGTTTTGCACATGAGCGAAACACCCGGCTTGGGCATGAATGCCGCCGAGGACAGCTTCTTAAACCTTTTCAAGGGCAAGGCCAAAAGTGTGAAAATCACAACATCCAAGGCTTCGGGCGATGAAATCGCCGCCCTGACGGGTGCCACCGTAACATCGGACGCCCTGGGCCGGGCGGTCAATCAAGCCCTCGACTTGTTCCAATATATTGCAGGAGGTAGTCCAAATGGCTGAAAAAAAGACACTTTGGCATGAGCTGACCAAGGGTTTTGTCAGTGAAAACCCGGTTTTGCGTTTGGTTTTGGGCACCTGCCCAACGCTTGCCATTTCAACTTCCGTCACGGGTTCGCTGGGTATGGGCCTTTCTGCAACCTTGGTTTTGATAGGCTCGAACTTCGTGGTTTCCTTGCTTAGAAAACTTATACCCGATAAGGTCCGCATACCGGCTTATGTTATTATAATCGCCTCTTTCGTTTCAATAGTGCAAATGCTGGTAAAGGCCTTTGCGCCGGCTATAGACCAGCAGCTTGGTATCTTTTTACCCTTAATCGTTGTTAATTGTATTATATTGGGTCGGGCCGAAGCCTTCGCCGGCAAAAACTCTGTTTTAGCATCCACCATAGACGGCATCGGCATGGGTATCGGCTTTACGGGTGCTATTGTTTTAATAGCCCTCATTCGTGAGTTTTTCGGGGCCGGCAGCGTGGCCGGCTTGCAAATTTTGCCCGAATCCATTCCCCCCATGATTATTTTCATCCTACCCCCGGGCGGCTTCTTTGTTTACGGTATTCTCATGGCCCTGGCCAACAGATTGGCCGAAAGAAAAGATTTACCGCCGGCCGAATTGCAGTCTTGTGAACACTGCCCCATGTCTGTGGCATGCGGTGGCAGGTTTGTTGACCAAGCCGACAATGAAAAGGAGGTTAAAGAGGCATGAAAGTTTTTATGGCATTGATTTTTACCGGGATTTTGACCGAAAACTTTGTTCTTGCAAAGTTCCTTGGTATTTGCCCCTTCTTGGGTGTTTCCAGAAAGCTTAATACGGCAATGGGTATGTCGGCCGCCGTTATTTTTGTAATGGTGCTTTCAACTGCCGTCACCTACCCCATAAACCAACACCTTTTAATTAAATATGAACTTGAATACTTACAAACAATAGTATTTATACTCATCATAGCCGCCCTGGTACAACTGGTTGAAATAGTCTTAAAAAAATACATAAAGGCGCTTTACAACTCCCTGGGCATTTACCTGCCCCTTATAACCACCAACTGTGCCGTGCTGGGTGTTGTTTTCTTAAACCTTGATAAATCCTTGACTTATTCACAGTCGCTGGTTAATTCTTTGGGCGCCGGCTTGGGCTTTATGTTGGCCATGTTTATGTTTGCCGGTGTCCGCGAGCGTATGGAAAGCTGTAAGGTCCCCAAGTTTTTGGAAGGCCTGCCCATCACACTTATATCCGCTGCCCTTGTTTCCGTATCCTTCCTGGGCTTTGGCGGCATAGTGGAAAATATATTTAAATAGGAGGCGGGAAATTTGAATCCGATTTTAATCGCTGTTTTGATTGTGTCCGCTTTGGGTCTCTTGGCAGGCCTGGGGTTGGCCATAGCTTCCGCCATAATGGCCGTACCCGTGGACGAGAAGACAGAAAAGATAGAAGAAATTTTACCCGGCATCAACTGCGGTGCCTGCGGTTATTCGGGCTGTGCGGGCTATGCCAAGGCCTTGGCCGACGGTGATGAGAGCGACACCGCCCTTTGCTCACCGGGCGGAACGGAAGTTTCTGTCCTAATTGCCCGGATAACCGGCCTGGCCGCGGGCGAAGTTATGCCTTCGGCTGCGGTGGTGCTCTGCCAGGGCAGCAATAAAAACACAGGTGATAAGCTGGTGTATGTAGGCGTACCCAACTGCAAAATGGCAACCCAACTTTTCAGCGGCCAAAGGCAGTGCAATTACGGTTGCCTGGGTTTTGGTGATTGCGTGGCGGTGTGCGACTATGGCGCCATCCATATCTGCGACGGTGTCGCCCGTATCAACCCCCTGCTTTGCAAGGCCTGTGAGAAATGTGTTGCCGCCTGCCCCAAGGGTCTTATAGAAATGATGCCCCTTTACGAGGCCAAGGCTGCCGTTTTATGTAATAACAGGGAAAAGGGCGCCGTAACCCGCAAGCAGTGTAAAACAGGTTGCATCAGCTGCACACGCTGCGTTAAGGCCTGCGAGTTTGATGCCATTACCATGGTTGACGGCGTGGCCAAGATTGACTACCACAAGTGTACCGCCTGCGGCGAATGTGTCACGGTCTGCCCGGTTAAGGCCATTGATATGATTGACATGCAAAAGATGATAGAAAGGGCCAAGGCTCAATAAACCTAAAACCAAAAAAACGCAGAAAAAAAGTGATTGTGACGGACAGACACAATCACTTTTTGTTTTTCTAATTTACTCGGGCAAGTTTTTGATCAGCTCTGCCCAACTGTTAATTTGAAGGTATTGCTTGCCCTCATCGTCTTTAAAGCTGAAAGCTTCATGACTTTTGGGGTCATAATGCACGGCAAACATGCCGACACTGTGGGCACCCTTGACATCGGCTTCAAAACTGTCACCGCAATACCAACAGTCTTGGGGTTCAACTTCAGCTATTTTTGCGGCCGCCTTGAACATATCGCTATGGGGCTTTTTAAAGAGATAATCGGCACTGGTAATTACAAATTTCATTCTGCTCTTGGGGAACTGTTCTTTTACAGCCTGGGCCATAGAATTGCCCGAGACAACCGTGTTGCTGATTACACCTGTTCTGATACCCGAATCTTTCAGAGCTTTTAAGAGATCCACCATGTGCTCGGTCGGTTGCCTGTCGGAATTATATCTGTCAAAGACCGCTTCGCACTGCCAGAGAGGTATGTCGTACTTGAGGCCTGTTTGGGCAAAAATATTGCGGAAAACAGTCGTAAGGCGAACTTCCAAATCATCACAAACCAGACCGGCCTCAAGGCGGTTATAGTAGTGGTCCCAGAGTTCGCACATGGCCTCGGTAGTGGTAACCTTGGGGTTTATTGCCGCCAAGCGTAGGGCCTCCATGCCTTTATCAAGCCAAAACACCGTGCTTTGAATCAGGGTTCCTCCAAAATCAAAAATAACTAACTTTGGTTTTTTCATTTTTCCCCTTTCCCGGCCGAAACCGTCTACTTATATTTTATTTGCATGCTCTTGCATACAATACCGGCCCGTGTGATATCCACAATTCCGTAAGAACCTTCCGCAGCACTTCCCGGGTTAAATAGGTATAAACCGTTTTTGTAGCCGACATATGCCTTGTGGGTATGACCGTAGAGAGCAAGGTCGGCCTTTTTCCAGCTTGCGACTTTCCTTAATTTGTAATTGCCCATCTTCACATTTTCCAAATGGCCGTGGGTGCAGTAGATACGCTTGCCGGCCAGTTCAACCGTTTGGTTATAAGGCAAATCGCAAGCAAAATCACAGTTGCCCCGCACGGCAATCAGCCTTTTGTTTTCACATAGTGAAGCGACCGCTTCAAGGTCCCTTGAACCGTCGCCCAAGAAGACCGCTACCGTGGCCGTCGGATGAGCTTCAAGGGCACAAGAAAGGGAAAAAACATCCCCATGCCAGTCAGATAAAACAATAATTCGCATTAAAACCCTTAAAAAAAGTATTAAGTGTACAATAAACTCACCTATATTATATATCATCTTCAAAAAAAGGCAAACTTTCTCTTTTTCCTTTACAGGGGCCGTCTGCTATGATAAGCTTTTATTTGAGAGAAATTTATACGGAGGGATAAAGATGAAAATTTCCACCCAGACACATGCCATGAGCGAGGCCTTTGGTGAAGAGGAAGCCATCAGGATACTGGCCCAAATCGGTTTTGACGCACTTGATTATTCCATGTTTCACCAGGACCATGACACTTCGGTTGTTTTTTCCGACAATTTTGAATCCTACGCTCTAAAGCTTAAAAAAATTGCTGAAGACGAAGGTATTTATTTCAACCAGGCTCACGCCCCCTTCCCCTCTTTCAGGCATGACGATGACGAGTATAACAGGAAAATTATTCCCACCATTATTCGTTCCATTGCTTTTGCCGGTGTTTTGGGAGCGGAACAAATCATAGTCCATCCCGTGGCCTTTCAAAGCGATAAGAAAGAAAAAAATTTAGAACTATATAATTTCTTATTACCCACCGCCAAAGAGTACAAAATAAAAATCGCCTTGGAAAATATGTTCGGCCGCAACCCCAACAACGGGCAAATCATAGCCAATGTTTGCAGCACCGGCCAAGAATTTGCCGAATATATGGACGCCCTGGACCCGGAACACTTTGTTGCTTGTTTGGACTTGGGTCATGCCGGCCTTGTCGGGCAAACCGCTCAAGATATGATAAGAACCTTAGGCAGTGACAGGCTGAAATCCCTGCATGTTCACGACAATGATCATGTTGTGGATTGGCATACCCTCCCCTTTACCGTCAGCGATTCCAAGTCACTTGATTGGCATGAAATTATGGCAGCCCTAAAGGAAATTAATTATAGCGGGGACTTCACCTTTGAAGCCGATGGGTTTTTCAGACATATGCCAAAAGAACTTCTAATTCCCGCCTGTGAATTTTTGTATAAAACCGGCCGTTATTTGGTAGGCCTTTGCCAATAAAAAAAGTTGGGGTGACAAAATGATTTTTGCAAACCATGCCCATCTTTATCCCGATGAATTACGGGAAAACAGCGGGCTTGATTCCCTCAAGCAACTCATGTGGGATTGTGGGCTTGACCGTGTTGTGGCCTTCGCTACCTTTCCCTTCATTTTCAAACGATTGGGCAGCGATAGGGACAACAACAGCTGGCTCTACCACAAAATAAAGAATGAGGACTCTATAGTTCCTTTCGGAACTTTGGACTTTACCAAGACCGATCTGATCCAACAGGTTGATCATATAGCCGACTTGGGCTTTAAGGGTATAAAGCTCCACCCGGCGGCTCAAGGCTTTGCCCTTTTGGAAGAAAGAGCCCTTGAAGTTTATGCCAGGGCTCAAGAGCACGATCTCTTTTTATCCTTCCATACCGGTGTCCACCATTCCAGGTTGAAGGACAGCCAACCCATCCTCTTTGACGAAATAGCCTATCAATTCACCGACCTTCGTTTCAGCATGGAACATATAGGCGGCTACAGTTTCTTTAAGGAAGCCTTGGCTGTAATGATAAACAATGACCGCCAGGGTCGCCAGCCTCGAATTTTTGCAGGCTGGACTTCCATAGAGGACAATAACAAAACCGCCTGGGCACTGACTGACGAACAGCTTGAAACAGTTATTGCACAAACCGGTGAGCTCAACAGCATTTTCGGCCTGGATTTTCCCTTTAAGGATGCCGACTACATCAACAGAGCCATAGACAGGGTGAAAAACCTAAACATCAGCCAAGAGGCCAAGGCCAATATTTTAGGAGGAAACCTTTTGAGGGAGCTTTCCTAATCGCATAATTTTCAAACAAAAAGCTGCGGATTGCTTCCGTGGCTTTTTTATTTAAAATGTTAAATTTTTGAAACAATTTTAGGTTTATAGTGACAAATAAGACATATATATGTTATAATCTAACAAAATATTTATATTATATTCTTACTTGTTTTTGACAGAGGGGGTGTCTTATGTACGAAGAATCAATTCATATTGACCGTTTTGATGAAACTGTCAGCCTCTTTGGCAGTTTTGATGAAAATATAAAACTTTTGGAAAATGAGTTGGGCGTTAAGGTCCTCTACCGGGGCAGCGAAGTTAAGGTCACGGGGGCAGCACAAGATGTTGACAAGGCCCTGCGTGCAATCAATGCCTTGTTGGCCCTAATAAACCGTGGTGAAACCTTGGGTGAACTCAATGTTAACTATGTTTTAAACCTGGTCAACGAAAACAAAGAAGACCAGCTTTGCAAAATGACGGCAGACTGCATTTGCATAAGCTCGCGCGGGCGTCCCATAAGGCCCAAAACATTAGGGCAAGAAAAATATGTAAACGCAATGAAAAACAACACCATAGTCTTGGGTGTCGGCCCGGCCGGTACGGGTAAAACCTTCTTGGCCGTTGCCATGGCGGTAACCGCCTTGCGGGCAAAAGAAGTCAATCGCATAATCTTGACCCGCCCGGCTGTTGAAGCCGGTGAAAGTTTGGGTTTTTTACCGGGTGATTTGCAACATAAGGTTGACCCTTACCTGCGCCCCCTTTATGACGCCCTGATGGAAATGTTGGGCAATGAAAATTTTCTCAAGCAGCAAGAGCGCGGCCATATTGAAGTTGCACCCTTGGCCTACATGCGAGGGCGCACCTTGGATGACAGCTTTATAATCTTGGACGAAGCGCAAAACACCACAGCCCAGCAGATGAAAATGTTCCTAACCCGCCTGGGTTTTAACTCCAAAATGGTCGTCACCGGCGATATCACCCAGATTGATTTACCTTCCGGTAAAAAATCAGGCCTCAAGGATGCCATTAAAATCCTTAAAGGTATTGAAAATATAAGCACCGTGCGTTTGAGCGAAAAAGATGTTGTAAGACATAAACTTGTGCAAGATATAGTAAAAGCATATGAAAAAAATGAGGAGGCAAAGAAGAAGCATGGCAGATAAAGTTAAGGTAGTCATCTCTGATGACCAGAAAAAAGTTAAAATACCCACCGGCGTACGCATGCTTATACGCCGCAGCTGTACCGCTGTTTTGCGCAATGAAAACTTTAAGGGTTCGGCAGAAGTCAGTGTGCGTTTTGTTGACGATGAAGAAATTCAAAAACTCAACCAAAAGTATCGCGATATTGACTCACCTACCGATGTGCTCTCCTTCCCCTTGGGCATAGAGGGTGTCTATGACATTAATAATGACACGGGCGCTCAACTTTTGGGCGACATTGTCATCTCCGTTGAACGCGCCGCCAAACAGGCTGAAAAATACGGCCACACCCTGCAAAGGGAGCTTGCTTTTTTAACCGTTCATTCCATGTTCCACCTTTTGGGCTATGACCATGAAAAAGGCGGTTTGGAATTGGTCCGCATGCGCGAACGGGAAGAGACTGTTCTGACCCAGTTAGGCCTGAAAAGAAACAGCAGCTATTATATGGGTGATGAAATTTAAAAACAAAAGTTATCACTGCCATGCCGCGCCGGTTTACCAAGGCGGTGCGGTGTGGTAGCGGCTTTTTAAGAGGTGTATAAGATGAAGGCTTTGCTCAAAAGCTTCGGTTATGCTTTCAACGGTTTTATCTACGCTTTGCACAATGAACGCAATATGCGCATCCATGTAAGCTGCTTGCTTTATATGTTTTATTTCTTATTGCGCTTTGATTTTTTCGTTTTGGAAAAGTTTGAGTTTGCCCTGCTTTTCCTGGCTTCTGCCCTGGTGCTCATGGGTGAGCTTATTAACACGGCCATAGAAAACGCCATTGATCTGGTGGAAGAAAATTACAATAAAAAGGCAAAAACAGCCAAGGATACAGCCTCCGCAGCTGTTTTGATTTCGGCCTTTTTTGCTGTTTTGGTAGGCCTTGCGCTCTTGTGGCAGCCACCTGCCTTCAAGGCCTTGTATGAATTTTACAGAGGGCATCTAATTGAATTTTCTGCTTTTGTTTTAAGTTTAGTTTTTGCCCTGCTCTATATTTTTGTCGGCCCCTTGAAGCTTTTCAATTTATCGGGCAAGGGGGCCCCTTCCAAAAAAGACCAACCAACCCTTAAAGGAGAATAATATGACAAAAACCGCCTTTATTGCCATTGTGGGCAGCCCCAATGTCGGTAAATCCTCAATCTTAAACAAGCTCTTGGGTCAAAAGCTTGCCATTGTTTCGAGCAAGCCTCAAACCACCCGCACAAAAATCATGGGTGTACTCACGCAGGAGCAAACCCAGCTTGTTTTTATAGATACACCGGGCTTCCATCGCCCACGCACTAAGCTGGGTGAAAAAATGGTCAAGGCGGTCAGCGATTCCATAGCCGGCGTTGATGCCTGCCTTATGGTTGTCGAAGCCGGCGGCAAGCTGCGCGAGTCCGACAAGGAGCTTATCAAAAGGTTTGAAAGCGAGAAAGTGCCGGTTATACTGGCTATTAATAAAGTCGATACTTTAAAAAACAAGGATGAACTTATAGAGCAAATTGCACTTTTCAATGAGCTCTACCCCTTTGAAGCCTTGGTGCCCACATCGGCCATTAAGGACACCAACTTGGACCAACTCAAGGCCGAACTTTTGAAATTGGCTCAACCTTCCGTCTTCTTCTTCCCCGAAGACACCTTGACCGACCAGCCCGAAAGGGTTATAGCGGCCGAAATCGTTCGTGAAAAAACGCTGCGTTTGTTGGATAAGGAAATCCCCCACGGGATTGCCGTCAGCATAGAAAACATGCGTGAACGGCCCGACAGCGATTTGATGGACATAGACGCCCTTATCTACTGTGAAAAAGAAAGCCATAAGGGTATAATCATAGGTAAACAAGGTGCCATGCTGAAAAAAATTTCTACCTACGCCAGGCAGGACATGGAAGACTTTTTTATGTGTAGAATCAACTTGCAGTGTTGGGTCAAAGTCAAGCGCGACTGGCGCAACCGTGAGGGCCTGATAAGAAGCTTTGGCCTGGATTAACCTTTTGAAAGTGAGGTGCACCCATGCAACTTAAAACCGACGGTTTGGTCATTCGCGAATACAGCGTGGGTGAAAATGACAGGGTAATCACCGTGCTCACCCGCGATTACGGTATTATACGCGCCTTTGCCAACGGGGCTAAAAGGCTCAAAAGCCGTTCGCAAAGCGCAACCCAGCTTTTGGCCTATTCTTCCTTTGTTTTTTACCAAGGCCGGGACAGTTACAGCGTAAACGAAGCCAAGAGCAAAGAAATCTTTTTTAAATTGCGCGAGGACATTGAAAAACTGTCCCTGGCGCAATATTTTTGTGAATTGGCCGGTGAATTGGGCCCCGAAATGGACAGGGCCGACGACTACCTCAAGCTAATCTTAAATACCCTGCACTTTTTAGCCAAGGATTCAAGGCCGCAGCTGATGCTCAAGGCTGTTTTGGAATTGCGGATGATGAGCCTGGCCGGCTATATGCCCGACCTGACCGCCTGTGACCACTGCGGTAATTTTGAAGATGCGGGCATGTTTTTTGAAAAAGAGAAGGGGCTTTTGGTCTGCTGCAAATGCGGCAGTGGCGGCCGGGCCGTGACGGCAAGTGTTTTGGCCGCCATGCGGCACATATGTTATTCCGACTTTGTAAAGCTGTTTAACTTTACACTCTCGGATGAAGCTCTTGAATGCCTGTCAGTGCTTACAGAGGCCTATCTTAAAGCCCATATACAAAAAAACTTTAAAACACTTGATTTTTACAAGTCTTTGGCTCAACTTAAATTGTAAATTCTGTAATTCGAAAGGAAAACCTGATGCCAAAAACAAACAGACATTACCAAGCCTTGGAATTAGATAAAATACTTGCCCGTTTAGCGGACCTTACCGCCTGCCAAGATGCCCACCGAATGGCACTTGAGTTAGAACCCGAAAGCAAGTTAGATTCGGCCGGTGCGCTTTTGGCGCAAACAAACCATGCCTATATTTTTTTGGCACGCTCCGGCGGGCCTTCTTTCGGCGGCCTCAAAAATGTTGATTCAGCCTTAAACCGTGCCGCCGCCGGCAGTGTTTTGAGCATGAGTGAACTTATGGATATAGGCGGGGTTTTAAAGGTTATCAGGAGCTTGGTCACTTGGCACAAGGCAAACAGCCTGGAAGATGAGAGCGTGCTTGACTTTTATTTTGAGAGTTTGGAACCAAATAAATTTTTAGAAGAAGCCATTGGCAATGCCATAATTTCGGAAGAAGAAATGGCCGACAAGGCCTCCCCTCTCTTGGCAGATATAAGGCGAAAAATCCGCCTGCAGGAAACCAAGGCCCGTGAATTGTTGGAAAAATATACCCGCTCGCAAAGCTATTCCAAATACTTGCAAGACAATATTATAACTATGAGAAACGGTCGCTATGTCGTACCCGTAAAAAACGAGCACAGGGGCGACATTCCCGGGCTTTTGCATGACACTTCCGCCAGCGGGGCCACTGTTTTCATTGAGCCCATGCCGGTGGTTGAAGCTAATAATGAAATTAGGATTTTAAAGAGCCGAGAGCGCGATGAGATGGAAAGAATTTTGGCCCAACTGTCTGCCGCTGCGGGTGAGTTTGCCCCAAGCATTTCAAACAGCTATGAATGCGCGCTGGACCTGAACTTGATTTTTGCCAAGGCTAATTTGGCTTACGGCATGAAAGCTTCCCCTCCGCTTTTAAATGACAAGGGGATTATAAACATCCGCAAGGCCCGCCACCCCCTTATCGACCCCAAAAGCGTTGTTGCGGTTGACATAAGGCTGGGTGAAGATTTTGACAGTTTGGTCATAACAGGCCCCAACACCGGCGGCAAAACCGTTTCTATCAAAACCATCGGGCTCTTGACCCTCATGGCCATGTGCGGCTTGTTTATACCGGCCGGTGACAGGTCCCAAATTTCTGTTTTTGACAGGGTCTTGGCAGACATAGGTGATGAACAAAGCATTGAACAGTCCCTTTCCACCTTTTCGGGCCATATGAAAAATATTGTGGATATCATTGACTGGGCAGACGAAAAGAGCCTGGTTTTAATTGACGAATTGGGTGCGGGGACAGACCCCATAGAAGGCGCCGCCCTTGCCATGGCCATTTTGGAAGCCTTAAGGCAAAGGGGTGCAAAAATAGCAGCCACCACCCACTATGCGGAACTCAAGGCCTATGCACTGCAGACACCCCGAGTTGAAAACGGTGCCTGCGAATTTGACCTTGCCAGCCTGCAGCCGACCTACCGCCTGCTCATAGGTGTACCCGGGCGTTCAAATGCCTTTGCCATTTCCCAAAGGCTTGGCATGTCGGCTGAAATTGTTGACACGGCAAGGGAGCTTGTGGCAAGCGAAAACATCCGTTTTGAAGATGTTGTGGACAAGCTGGAAAGTAGCCGCAAGGCTATGGAAGAAGAAAAGCAAAGGGCAAAAGATACGGCCCGTGAGGCCGAGCAAGCCCTTGCAAAAGCCAAGAAAATGCAAGATGAGGCCAAACAAAAGCTTGAAGAAGAGATGGAAAGCTTGAAAGCCGATGCCCTGCGCCAAACCGAAATGGCCAAGCGTGAGGCCTACAGGCTTTTGGACCGGATTGAAAAGTTAAATAAGGAAAAAGATAAGGCAAAGGACACGGCAGACCTTGCCAGGCGCGCCAGGGCAGGTATAAAAAAGTCGGTTGAGGCTATTGACAGGGCCGCCACACCCATTGCCCCCGTGATAGAATTTGATGAAGATTATGTTCTGCCCCGTGAGCTTGAGGTGGGCGACAGGGTGCTTATAAGCCAGTTGGCAAAAGAAGCCACCGTTTTGGCCACGGCGGACAATCGAGGCAATATTGAAGTCATGGCCGGCAGTGCCAAGATGAGAATCAAGCTTGAAGATCTGCGTCTGATTGAAGAGCCCAAGGATGAAAGGAAGTTGAAATCCGCTCCTCGCTCGGTTGGCAAGGGTGAAGGCCAAAGCACAAGGCAGACAATGGCAGCCGACACAAGCCTGGATTTGCGCGGCATGTATGTGGAAGATTGTTTGATCGAATTGGACCGCTTCATAGATTCATCGCTGCGCACGGGTCTTTCCGAATTTACCATAGTCCACGGTAAGGGGACCGGTGCCCTGCGCCGTGCCGTCAGGGAATACTTAAACACCAGCCCCTTTGTTAAGTCCCACCGCCTGGGTGTCTTTGGCGAAGGCGAGGACGGGGTCACCATAGTCAGCCTGAAATAGTGCCCCAAAAACCAAGAGTCGGGCCATGTTTTTTAGTCTCTCCGCTATTTTTGTAAATTAAGCAGTATTTTTTGATTTTGTTCTTGCCCTTGGCTTAATGATATGGTATAACGGTTTCGTGTAGTGGCACATCAGTGCCTAAAAGCCAACCAATCCCGCTTGCGTTTGCGAAAGGAAAGGTTAAATAATTATGTTACCGAGCACATTTCTATCAAATGTCCCCTTACCCCAGGGCTTCCAAAAAAAAGCTCTTGATTTACTGGCAGATGATGAAAAAGCTTTGTTTTCCATAGTCGGCGATTTAAACCTTGCCGGTAAATACGCCTCCTCCGCCTTGGTCGTGACCGACATCAGGCTTATAGCCTTTGATGAGCTTCACGAAGGCGGGGTTTTCATTTTAAGGCACTCAGATCTTGAAGAAGCAAAGGTCAAGCGTATGTACGGCAACGCCATTTTAAAGGCCAAGGTTGACGGGAAAGAAATTGATCTTATCCGCTTTACCTACTCTATTGCCGAACTTGCCGATGCCGCTGCCTTTTTTAGTGAGAATGTATCCAAGGGCGAAAGCTTTGAAGAAGAGTTCAAGGTTGTTGAGGCAACTTTCGAAAAGAAAAAGTCAGTCTGCCCCAATTGCGGCCGCCGCTTAAGCCGCCAGGGTGCGGAATGCATAAACTGCGCTTCCAAGGGCAAGCTGGTTAAGAAACTTGCTATCTACTTAAAGCCCGAATGGAAGCTTATGACAACCAGCTTGCTACTTTCGCTTTTAACCACGGCCATGGCCCTGGTACCGCCCTATGCCACAAAAATGCTGGTCGACGATGTTTTAATCAACAGAAATTTACAAAAGCTTCTCTTTCTTGTATCGGCACTTCTTGGTGTATATGCCTTGCAACACGGCATAGGCGCCTTAAGGGGTTACATGATGCGTATAGCCGGTGACAGAATAGTCACTTCCTTGCGCAATGACATATACGAAAAAGCCCAGTACCTTCCCCTCAACTTCTATGACAAAACCAGCACCGGTTCCGTCATATCCCGCATCAGTGGGGACACTTCCACCCTGCAAGGCTTTATGCTGCGAGTTACGCAAGAGGCCGTCATTCAGTTTTTTCTCATGGTGGGCATTGTAATAATAATGTTCGCTTTAAACTGGAAGCTGACCTTGTTGTCACTGGTCCCCGTCCCCTTCGTTGTTTTTGGCGGCAGGTATTTCGGCAAGAAAATTTCACCCATCTACAGAAAGATTTGGCGCCGCTGGGCTGCCGTCAGTTCAATTTTGTCCGACACTTTGCCGGGCATCAGGGTTGTCAAGTCCTTTACCGGGGAAGAAAGAGCCGCCGACAAATTTAAGGCCTATAACAATGAATGGCTTAAGGAAGACAAACGAGCCGCTCTCTTGTCCAACATTTTTCCTTCCATCGTTACCTTCTTGGTCACTTGCGGTTCTCTGCTGATTTGGGGCTTGGGCGGCTACTGGGTCATAAGTGCGCCCGATAAAATTTCAATAGGTTTGCTGGTTTCTTTTATTTCTTACACCAGCATGTTCTACGGCCCCATAAACTTTTTTGCCTCCCTCAATGATACCTACCAAAATGCTCTCACTTCCGCTGAAAGAATTTTGGATATCATAGACGCCGAACCCGAACAAAACTTTGGCGAGGGTAATAAGGTCGATCATCTCAAGGGTAAAATTGAGTTTCGCAATGTAAACTTTTCTTTTGACAGAATCAAGAAAACCCTGGTCAACATTAACCTTGTTATCGAACCCGGCGATATAGTCGGCATAGTCGGCACCACCGGTTCTGGCAAGAGCACCCTGGTCAACCTTCTCATGCGTTTTTATGACCATTACGAAGGTGACATTTTGGTTGATGATGTAAATATTAAAGATATTGACATCAGCTCTTACCGCGGTAAAATCGGCTATGTGCAACAAGAACCCACCATGTTTAGGGACACTGTTTTCAGAAACATTGCCTACAGCGAGCCCGATGCCGATGTTGAGCAAGTTATACACGCGGCCGATGTCGCCAACGCCCACTCTTTCATAGCCCGCATGCCCGACGCTTATGACACCATGCTGGGTGAGCGCGGCGTGGGCCTGTCCGGCGGTGAACGCCAGCGCATATCCATAGCCAGGGCAGTGCTCAAAAACCCCAGTATTCTTATTTTTGACGAGGCCACGGCAGCGGTTGACTCCGAAACCGAACACCTTATTCAGCAAGCCATTGAACGCCTGATAAGCGGCCGAACCACCTTGATGATAGCCCACCGCTTGTCCACTTTGCGCAAGGCCAACAAGATTATTGTTATAGACAAGGGTGAGGTCATTGAATTCGGTTCCCACGATGAACTCATGGCCCTTGAAGGCAAATATCACAAGCTTATTGAAATTCAATCACTTTCCGAAAAAATCAGAGAAGGCAAAGAGGCCGAAAACTTCGAATAAAAAGGTGACTTAAACCAAGGAGTGTTATATAATGGACAAGAGGGTTTATATAGAATACGATAACGCACGCATTACCCGCAAGGAAGGCATCTTGTTGGATGTTGAAATGTATGACGGTCTCCTTATTGAAAATGTTGAGGCCCGTCGCCTTTTCCCGCTTACGGGGCTGACCCGCTACATAACTTTGTTGGACGAAGAAGGGCTTGAAAAGGCCGTTATCCGCGACTTGTCCAACCTTATGGATGAAAGCCGTGAAATAATAGAGGCTGTGCTTTCGGAATATTACTTGGTTCCCAAAATAGATGAAATTAAGTCAATAGAAGAAAAGCACAGAAAGCTTATCTTTGATGTTGTGACCGACAACGGCCCCCACAGCTTTGAAGTCAGGCATGTTCAGGCCAATATAAAACAGCTTTACGACGGCAGGGTTTTGATAAAAGATGACAGCGATAACCGTTATGAAATACCGGATTTGCATATATTGAGCAAGAGCAGCCTGCTCAAGCTCAGCCCATACTTATAAGAGGAGGACGCACTATGAAATTAATAATTGCCATAGTCAACAATGATGACAGCGTAAAAGTTATAAGCGCTTTGACCAAGGAAGGCTTCTTTTCCACCAAGCTTTCGACAACCGGCGGCTTTTTATTGGCCGGCAACACCACCCTTTTGATCGGTGCCGAAGACGACAAGGTCCAAAGGATTAAAGAAATCATATCCGGCCACAGTGCCACACGCGAAAAAAATCTGCCCACCTCCGCTGCCTTGGGTCGCGGCCTTTCGCCGACGGATGTAAATCTCAAAGCCAAGGTTAAGGGTGCCACTGTTTTCGTTCTTGATGTTGACAGTTTTGAAAAATTATAAATTTTTTTAAAAAAGTTTTCCACGGTTGTTTTTGCTCTCCCACCTGTGCCCGGTGCACATGTAGGGGGCGCAATTTTTAAAAACGCTATGAGTAGCCCTTATGGGCTCTTTAAAAATCATTCCACATGTTTTCCACTTATTTTCAACAGCTTTTTCATCAAATTCGGCCTGCCGGAGTCAAGTTTTTTTGCTTGACACCGGCGTTTTCATCTTGTATAATGTAGCCCTGTAAAGCTTATTGCTTTACACTCTTTTTGACTTAAGCAGTATTTTTGATAGAGGGTGTTTTAATTGGCAAAAAACCTTGAGATAACGGTTTTGCTTGATTTTTACGGTGATATGTTAACCGAAAAACAGCGCAGTTTCCTCAGCTACTACTATAACAGTGATCTGTCACTTTCTGAAATAGCTTTAAACGAAGGTATCACGCGCCAGGGTGTGCGCGATGCCATTAAAAGGGCGGAAGCCCAGCTTATAAAGATGGAAAATCGCTTGGAGCTTGCCCGCCGTTTTGATGAAATGCGGGAAGGCTTGAATGAAATTATTGACTTGGCGGACGATATCAGCGAATACAACCTGCGCCACAGTCTTTCACGCGAAATCAATGACTACACGGTGAAAATCAAAGCTGTTTCGCAACTGCTTTTGCAATAAACCGCCGGCACCCGTTTTCAAAAGGGTGCGCACAAGGAAAGGATGTTAAAACTTGGCATTTGAAGGTCTTTCTGAACGACTTGAATCAGCCTTTAAAAAGTTACGCAGTAAGGGCAGTTTAAACGAAGCAGATGTACGCGAGGCTATGCGTGAAGTGCGTTTGGCCCTGCTTGAGGCTGATGTTAACTACAAGGTTGCCAAAGATTTTACCGCAAATGTAACCGAAAGAGCCATAGGCGCCCAGGTTATGGAAAGCTTGACGCCTTCTCAAATGGTTATAAAAATAGTAAATGAGGAACTGGTCGAACTCATGGGCGGCACCCGCTCGCGTTTGGCCATTGCTTCACGCCCGCCCACGGTTGTCATGATGTGCGGCCTTCAGGGTTCGGGTAAAACCACACACAGTGCCAAAATATCACTTATGCTCAAAAATCAGGGCCACCGTCCCTTGATGGTGGCTTGTGACATTTACCGCCCCGCCGCCATCAAACAGTTGCAGGTAGTGGGTGAAAGTGCCGATGTGCCTGTTTTTGAAATGGGCGCCACCGATCCCGTGACGGTTGCCAAAGAGGCCATAGCCCATGCGCGCGACCACGGCTATGACTATGTTTTTTTAGACACGGCCGGCCGTTTGCATATTGATGAAGAGCTCATGGATGAGCTTAAAAGCATTAAAAGTGAAGTTAAGCCCCATGAAATTTTACTTGTAGTCGACGCCATGACCGGGCAAGATGCAGTTAATGTTGCGGGTTCTTTCAACGAAGCCCTGGGTATAGACGGCATAGTTCTAACCAAGCTTGACGGCGACACCAGGGGCGGCGCGGCACTTTCTGCCAGGGCCGTTACGGGCAAGCCCATCAAGTTTGTCGGTGTCGGTGAAAAGTTGGGTGACCTTGAAGATTTTCACCCCGACCGCATGGCTTCGCGCATCTTGGGCATGGGCGACATGCTCTCACTGATAGAAAAGGCCGAAACGGCCATTGACGAAAAGAAGGCACTGGAATTACAAAAAAAGATCCGTCAAAACAAGCTGGACTTTAATGACCTTTATGACCAGATTGCTCAAGTGCGAAAAATGGGCAGTATTAAAGACACCCTTTCCATGTTACCCGGTGTCGGTAAAAAAATTGAAGATGTCGATATAGACGAAAGAAAATTTGACCATGTTCAGGCCATCATCAGCTCAATGACGCCCGAAGAAAGAGCCAAACCCGAACTGATGAACCCTTCGCGAAAACGCAGGATAGCCGCCGGCAGCGGCCAAGAGGTTGAAGATGTCAACCGGGTTATAAAACAGCTCAAAAGCATGCAGGCCATGCTCAAACAGTTTAGCGGCAAGGGCGGTAAAAACAAGTTTAGAAAAATGAGCATGAAACAGCCCAGGGGCTTTGACTTTATGTAAACACAATTTAATTTACCCAAGGCTAAATTAATTGCGTATATAAATCACAAATCATTTGGAGGAATTTTATCATGGCAGTAAAAATCAGGCTGCGCCGCATGGGCGCCAAAAAAACACCCTACTATCGCATTGTTGTCGCTGACTCCCGCTATCCGCGCGACGGCAGGTTTATAGAGGAAATCGGCAGCTACAATCCCTTGGCAGATCCACCCGAAGTTAAAATAGACGCCGAAAAGGTCCAACAGTGGATTTCAAACGGCGCGCAACCAACCGAAACGGTTAAGGACATTCTCAAAAAGAATGGCATTATTTAATAGAAACCGTCAAAGCTATTAAGGAGGATTTTCATGAAAGAGTTATTGATTGCTATGGCCCAAGGTCTTGTTGAAGACCCTTCAGCTGTTAATGTAACAGTTGACGAACCCCTGGAAGACGGCACCGTGGTATTCCACCTGCATGTTGCGGAAAATGATATGGGCAGGGTTATCGGTAAACAAGGCCGCATTGCCAAGGCCATCCGTACAATCATGCGTTCGGCTGCCAATCGCGTCGACGAAAAGGTATCGGTAGAAATTGATTAAACCCTTCCTTGAAGTCGGTCAAATTGTAGGCACACACGGTGTGCGCGGCGAAGTCAGGTTCCAAGCCTGGTGCGACTCGCCCGAGTTTTTAAAACAATTTAAAACACTTTATTTTGATGAAGAAGGCCTGCGGGCGGTTGACATTTTGTCCTGCCGTCCGCACGGCAACATTGTGTTGCTTTACCTTGAGGGCATTGACGATTTAGAAAGCGCCATAGCCCAAAAAGGTAAGGTTCTTTTTATTGACCGCAATGACGCCGACTTACCCCCGGGCAGCTACTTTATCAGCGAACTTATCGGTTGCCATGTTTATGACGCCGACGACCCGAGCATAAGTTACGGCAAGCTTGAGGATGTCAGCCGGACCGGTGCCAATGATGTTTGGCATATTCGCGGGGCGGACGGTAAGGAATACTTAATCCCCGCCATTAGCGATGTTTTAGTTTCAACCGATGTTGAAAAGGGGCTTATAAAAATAAGGCCCTTGAAAGGTATTTTTGATGATACGAATTGACTTGCTGACCCTCTTCCCCCAAATGTGTGAGACGGTACTCAAAGAAAGCATTATAGGCCGAGCACGCGAACGCGGCTTGGTCCGAATTAATTGCCGCAACATAAGGGACTATACCCAAGACAAGCACCGCCGGGTTGATGACACGCCCTACGGCGGGGGCGGCGGCATGGTTATGCAAGCCCGGCCCATCTACGATAGCTACAAGGCCCTCTGCCAAGATGTGGGTTGCCCCCCCCACTTGATTTACATGACCCCCCAGGGTAAAACCCTGACCCAGGAAAGGGCCTTGGAATTGAGCCGTATGGAAAACATCGCAATACTTTGCGGCCATTATGAGGGTGTGGACCAAAGGCTTATCGATGAAATTGTGGATGAAGAAATATCTATAGGCGATTTTGTTTTAACCGGCGGTGAGCTGCCTGCCTTGGTTTTGACCGATGCCATAACCAGGCTTTTGCCCGGTGTTTTAGCTGCAAGTGAATCTTACGAAAATGAGAGCCATTTTTCTTTTTTGCTCGAACACCCCCATTACACCAAGCCCGACACTTGGCTTGGAAAAGAGGTGCCTCAGGTGCTCTTGTCGGGCCACCATGCCAATATCGAAAATTGGCGGCGTGAACAAAGTTTGGTCCGAACTTTCCTGCGTAGACCCGATATGTTGGAAAAGGCAAATTTAAGTGAAAAAGATAAATTATTCCTCAAAAATCTCGCACGAGGCCAAGAGCCTTAAGCTTGGTTTTTTTGTTCATTTTGACGGGCAAGCCATATTCTCATTCTCTTAATCTTTTTATATTCTGTCAGTTTTGCACAAGAGCCTGAATTCAAAAGCGACAGGCTTTGGAAACCAAGCCGAATTATGAAAAAGCGGCTTGAACTTGCTCGCTTTTCGTTGACTGACACCTATTTTGTGTTATACTATATAGCAGTGTGTAAACGACTATAAACACAAGTGGGAGATAACTGATTATGTATGTAAAAGATGTAACCGTTCAAAACAATGTCGGCCTTCATGCGCGCCCCGCAACCTTCTTCATTCAAAAGGCCAATGAGTTTAAATCTTCAATTTGGGTTGAAAAAGAAGACCGCAGGGTAAACGCCAAGAGCTTGCTCGGTGTGCTTTCCTTGGGCATCATGGGCGGCACCCAAATCCGCATTATTGCCGGCGGCCCCGATGCAGAAGAATCCGTCAACGCATTGGTGGATTTGCTCAATTCCGGCTTTGCCGAGTAAGGGCAATCAATCTAAACACAAAGGGCAAGCCGTCGGGCTTGCCCTTTTGCACTTTTTATCTGTTTGTTTTCGGTGGTAAAATGGCCAATCAAAACTTAAAAATTTTACATGAAAAGGCCCTGGGCCTGCCCCAAACACCCGGTGTTTATCTTATGAAAGACGCCAAGGGTGCCGTTATTTATGTGGGCAAGGCCAAGGCACTTAAAAACAGGGTTACCGGCTATTTCGGCTCACAAAAGGGTCATTACATAAAGGTGGCCAAGATGGTGGAAAATGTGGCGGATTTTGACTACATTTTGACCGACAGCGAATTCGAAGCCCTGCTTTTGGAATGTTCGCTCATAAAGCAGCATATGCCAAAGTATAATATATTGCTCAAGGATGACAAGGGCTACCATTATATCAAGATCACAAAAGAGGCTTGGCCGGTCATAAGGGCCGTCAAACAAAAAGACGACGACAAGGCCCAATACATTGGCCCTTACATGAGTTTTTTTGCAGTCAGTAAACCGGTTGACGACGCCTTGAAAATATTTAAACTGCCCCAATGCAAAAAAAGCTTTCCCGAGGACTATAATAAGAGCCGGCCTTGTTTAAATTATTTCATAAACCAATGTGCCGCCCCCTGTGCGGGCAAAATGAGCCATGAAGAATATTTGGAAGCGACCGACGAAGCCGTCAAATTCCTTAAAGGCGGTTCTGCCGACACCCTCAAAGACCTGCACAAAAGGATGCGGCAAGCGGCGGAAAATTTAGAGTTTGAAAGGGCCGCCCGCCTGCGTGACAGCATCAAGGCCCTTGAGAGGATTAATGAAAAACAAAAGGTTGTGGCCGCCGGCCGCGGTGAAGAGGATGTTTTTGCCATAGTCAGGGGTAAGGGCGACAAGGCCTGCATGGCAGTTTTACGATTTTCTCGCGGCAGTCTTTTTGACAGCGAACACTTTATTTTTGACAATCCGGAAGATTTACCCTCGGCCCGTCACGAACTTTTAAGGGGTTTTTATTATATGCGCGACCGCGCCCCCTACAGTGTTTTGATAGACGGCCCGGTTGAAGGTAAAGAACTTTTGGAAGAATGGCTGACAGGCAAGGCCGGCCGTAAGGTTACAATTTCAATCCCCCAAAGGGGCAAGCCTCTGGAGCTTTTAGAAATGTGCCGTGCCAATGCCGCAGAAAAATTGGCCGACAGCCAGGGCGGCCGCGGCAAAGACACCGCCGCCTTGGATGAGTTGGCTCACCTTTTGGGGCTACCGGCTCCGCCGGAATACATTGAAGCTTACGATGTGTCCCACACAGCGGGGGCCGACAATGTCGCAGGCATGGTCGTTTTTAAAAACGGCCTCCCCTACAAAAAAGCCTACAAACGCTTTGCCGTCAAAAGCTTCCACGGCCAGGATGATTATGCCTCTTTGGCCGAGGTTTTGGGCCGGCGCTTCAAGCGTTATGAAGAAGAAAAAGAAAGCGGACAAGGCTTTGGCCGTTTGCCCGACTTAATTTTATTGGACGGCGGCCTGGGCCAAGTCAATGCCGTTTTACCCGTCATGGAAAATTTCGGCCTGCAAATTCCCCTTTTCGGCATGGTAAAAGATTCACGCCACAGAACCCGCGCTATCGCCCACGGTGGGGGTGAAATAGCCTTGAGTTCCCAAAGGGCTGCTTTTAGCCTCGTTTCCAAAATTCAAAATGAGGTCCATCGTTTTGCCCTTGACTATCACAGAAGAAAACACAAGGTCCGAAGCCTTTCCGGCAGCTTAACCCAAATACCCGGTATCGGCCCGGCCAGGTCAAGGGCACTGCTCAAGCATTTTGGCACCTTAAAGGCCTTGAAAGCCGCCCCTGCGGAAAGTATTGCCCAGGTTAAGGGAATCTCCCCCGCCTTGGCCCAAAAAGTTTATGAAGCCTTACAGGCCGAACAATAAGAAAGTCCGCCCCTTTTCCCTTGACATTTATGGGGTTAGGGCCGATAATATTTGCATGTAAAGAAAGTTGGGTAAATATAGATGAGAGTAATCACAGGCTCTGCCAGGGGCCGTAAGCTCAAGGCGCTCGACGGTGAAGCCATGCGGCCGACCGGTGACAGAGTTAAAGAAGCTATTTTCAGCATAATCCAGTTTGAACTTGAAGGCCGCCGCATGCTGGACCTTTTTGCGGGTTCCGGCCAAATGGGCATTGAAGCCTTGAGCCGGGGTGCCGCTTTCTGTACTTTTGTTGAAAAAGAAAAAGAAGCCTTTGATTTGATTAAAGAAAACTTGACCCACACAAAACTGGAAGACCGGGCACTTGTTTTAAATAGCGACGCCTTGGCTTTTTTACAAATGACCGATTCGGTTTTTGACATTATTTTTATCGACCCGCCCTATGACAGCGACTTAATTGACAAGGCCCTACCCTTGGCGGCTGAAAAATTAGCGGCGGGCGGCATAATAATCTGTGAAACAAAGTTTCGCTCCGACCCACCCGAAGCCGGCCAGGGCATCAAGCTTTACCGCAGCTACAAATACGGCAAAACTTCTGTTTTCACTTACAGGCACGATCAAACCGATTAAGGGGCTCTGTAAAGTTAAAATGAAAGAATGGGCACAAAATCAAGCGACAATCAGATACCTCCGCTTTTGTTTTTTTACAAGGTTCAAACCTGCGACCTGAGCAGGAGTATGGTTGTTAAGCGCGGAAT
>JAAYSC010000021.1 GCA_012524025.1 Clostridiales bacterium
TCAACTTCTTGGGGTGGTCTGGACCAGTTTTCAGTCGAAAAGGCGTAAAAGGTTATGTGCTTTATGCCTATATCGGCTGCATGTTCACATATTTTCCTAAAAACTTCCGCACCTTGCTTGTGGCCTTGTGTGCGCGGCAAACCGCGCCGGGTTGCCCAGCGGCCGTTGCCGTCCATTATTATCCCGACATGTAAGGGTAAGTTTTTGGCCATCAACTTCAACCCCGTTTAAATTTCCATTATTTCTTCTTCTTTGTCTGCCGCGGTTTTATCAATGTCTTTAACAAAGCTGTCGGTAATGTCTTGCATCTCTTTTTCCGACTTATGAAGCTCGTCTTCGGTTATTTCGGATGCTTTTTCCATTTTCTTGAGTTTGTCTATGCCGTCGCGCCTTATGGAACGGACAGAAATCTTTGCCTCTTCGGCAAGGGCGTAAACTTCTTTTACCAACTCTTTGCGTTGTTCTTCGGTTTGTTGGGGAAAGATTAAGCGGATGATTCTGCCGTCATTTTGTGGGTTTATACCCAAGTTTGACGCCTGTATGGCTTTTTCAATCAAGGCAAGCGTGCTTGCATCCCAAGGTTGTATGTTTAAAACACGGGCTTCCGCAACGGACACGGAGGCCATTTGGTTTATGGGTGTGGGCGTTCCGTAATAGTCAACTCTGATTTTGTCTAATATTACCGGTGTTGCACGGCCGGCCCTGAGGGCCGAATATTCGCTTTTTAAAACATTTACCGATTTTTGCATTTTTTCTTTTGCTGTGCTGAATACTGTATCCATAATTAGTCCTCCCTAACAATTGTACCGACTTTTTTGCCACAAACCGCAGCAACTATGTTTCTTGGGTCGTCTAAATTAAAGACAAGGATTGGGATTTTATTGTCCCTACAAAGTGAGGCGGCCGTGCTGTCCATAACCTTGAGGTTTTTGTTGAGCACTTCGCTGTGGGTCAGGGTTTCGTATTTGCGGGCATTGGGGTCGGTTTTTGGGTCTTTGTCAAAAACACCGTCAACATTGGTGGCTTTAAAAATAATGTCCGCCCCTATTTCCGCCGCCCTGAGAGCCGCTGCAGTATCGGTTGTGAAAAAAGGATTGCCCGTTCCACAGCCAAAGACCACCACATAACCCTTGTTGAGGTGGGAAATTGCCTTGCCCCTGATATAGGGTTCTGCTATTTGCTGCATGTTAATGGCTGTTTGAACCCGCACCGTGAGGCCTAATTGTTCCAAGGCATCCGCCAAGGCCAATGAGTTTATTACCGTTGCCAGCATGCCCATGTGGTCTGCCCTGGTTCTGTCCATCCGGCCGCCGGAACGGCCGCGCCAAAAGTTGCCGCCACCGACAACCAGCCCGATTTCAACCCCCATATCCGCACATTCTTTAACCGCAGAGCAAATTTTTAAAACGGTTTCAAAGTCAATCCCATTGCCCTTGCTACCCGAAAGTGCTTCACCGCTGAGTTTTAATAAAATTCTGGAATAAATCGGCTTCATAGGTTACCCCCTTACATTTTTGTCATATTATATTTTACTTTATTGCGAAGAAAGTGTAAAGGCTGTAATTAAAGTGTATATGTAATCCCCGGCATCAGTTCATAAAGGTGGGATGTATCGTTTGAATATGAAAGGCGCAAACGCCCATCGGTGAAATATTTTATTTTGGTAAGCCCGGTGTTTTCCTGGCAAAAGTTAAAACCATTTTCATTAGTAAGGCCAAGTGCGGCCCTGGTCAAGTAGGTGTTAAAGCCCCCGTGGGCCGCTATAAAGATATTTTCACCCTTTTGAAAGCGGTCACGAAAGTAATTTATACAAAGCCGTGCCCTTTCAAGGCGTGACGCTTGAGGGTCTTCAAGCTCAAAGCGGGCCCATTCATCTTCATCAAGCCCTAAAAATTCAACCCCCTTAACATGGGGATATCGCTCTTTTATAACTTCGGGCGGATAGCCGGCGTAATCCCAGGGAGTGCCGTTTTCAACCAAGTCACGCAAAACTTCAATTTGCGGTGCTCCTTGTGGTTGGCGGGCCCAAACTTCGTGTGCCGTTGATACGGCCCTGATTAAAGAGCTGGCAAAGATAGCGTCAAAAGACAGCCCGCCCAATCTTTTACCTAAAAGTGCCGCCTGCTCAACCCCAAGGGGCGTTAGTTCCGGGTCAAGTTTTTCTGCCCTTGTTTTGTAGACAGGCTCTTCCCCTTTGGCAAAGCGCACATTGCCCCAAGATTCACCGTGGCGGGCTATATAAATTTGTAAAAGAAACTCGTCGGACAAAATTGACTCCTCCTCCTTTACAGCCTTGCCAAGATGGCTTCGGTCGATTTGGCTGCCTCGTAACTTACTTTTTCAATGTCCAAACTTTTAAAGTCACCGTCTTCATAAAGAACTCGCCCGTCAATCATATTAAGGCAAACATCATTGCCCCGGGCGCAGTAGACTATGTTGTTTAGCATGTTATGCACGGGTTGCATGTGAGGGCCCTTAATATCCAATACAATAAGATCTGCCTTGGCACCGACTTTTATTATGCCCGAGTCATCACGCCCCTGTGCCAGGGCACCGGTGCGGGTGGCTGCCTTGAGAACCTCTTTGGGGGTTATGGCAGAAGGGTTGCCGCTCACGCCTTTATACAAAATTGCGAAAAGGTAGGCATCCGTGAAAAGGTCTAAATTATTGTTGCTGGCCGCGCCGTCGCTGCCTATTGCAACTTTTAAGCCCAAATCAAACATTTTTTCGACACGGGCAAAACCGCTTGCCAGTTTTAGATTGCTGGCCGGGCAAGCGGCCACGGTAATATTGTTTTCAAATAAAATATCAAAGTCTTCATCTTCTAACCAAACACAATGGGCGGCGGTTGTCGGTGAATTGAAGATGCCCAAATCATAAAAATATTTTGCCGGTGTTTTACCGTGGCGTTCCTTGCAGCCTTCGTGTTCGTCTTTAGTTTCCGACAAATGAATGTGAATATTGAGCCCCCTGTCGCTTGCGTGGCGGGCCAGGCTCGCAACCACACTTGGGTTTGAGGTGTATTCAGCGTGGATAGACAGGTCTAACTTGAAGCGACCGTCTGCGCCGCCATGATGGTTTTTAAGAAGCTTTTCGGCTTCTTCGAAGGCGGGCTGGCTTTCGTACCTACCGCCGTCAAAAACAGTCACACCACGGCTAAAATTGCATTTTATGCCTGTTTGGGCCACAGCTTCGAAAACATCTTCACCCATATAGTACATATCGGAAAATGAGCAGGTGCCAAAACGGAGCATTTCCGCTATGGCAAGCTTGCTGCCCTTAAAAATATCTTCACCTAACATGCGGGCTTCAAAGGGAAAGACTTTTTTGTGCAGCCAGTCTTGCAGGGATAAGTTTTCGGCATAGCCGCGCAAGAGTGTCATGGGCGAATGGGCGTGTGAGTTGTAGAGCCCGGGCATCATAAAACGGCCCTTGCCGCTGTAGCAACGACCAAAATCTTGCTCGGGTTCTTCTGTGCCAATGTAGGTAATTCGGTCGCCTTGCACACCGACATACATGTCATGGGCAAGGTTGAAATTTTCGTCAAGAATTGAAATACCGCAAAAAAGCATTTGGCTTACCTCAATCGGAATCCACCAAGGCGGCTGATTCTTTGTCTAACAATAAGGTCCAATCTTTATGTGTTTTAAGGATACTTGCAGGCACCATTGGGCTGACATCGGAATATAGGCTGTCAGCCACAGCTTGGGCCTTGACGGCATAGGGTACGCATGAAATAATTTTTTCACACTGCATAATGCGGTGCACGCTCATGGTTACCGCCCGGCGGGGCACATCGCCCAAGGTGGCAAACCAGCCTTCCCCCACCTGTTGGCGGCGGCAAGCTTCATCAAGTTCAACCACTATGTAAGCTTTAGTTGTTTCAAAATCAGCCGGCGGGTCGTTGAAGGCAATATGGGAATTTTCACCGATACCAATAAGCCCCAAATCAATGGGGGCTTCAAGAAGCTTGGCTGAAATTTGCGGCAAATTTTCTTCTGTGCCTTCCACAAAATGGGCTGCCTTGAGCTCAACTTTTGAAACAAAGCGTTCTTTAAGGTATTTTCGAAAGCTTGCGGGATGGCTTTCGGGCAAGTCGACATATTCGTCCAGGTGAAACATCTCAACCTTGGACCAGTCAATGCCCGAGGCGATGAGGGCCTCAAAGGTATCAAACTGTGAAGCACCGGTGGAAACAACAATGCGCGCAGAGCCCTTTTCAGCTATAACCCCATTCAAATATTCAGCTGTAAGCTCGGCGGCCTTTCGCCCCAAGAGGGCCGGGGTTTGGTTAATTATAAGCTTGATAAGCAAACGCCACCTTTCTTTGGATTTTAAAACAATAGATACCGAAGGAATAAGATTGTAATTATTATAACACAGCAGAAATAAAAATGGGGAAAAACGGGCCCTTTTTTAAAATTTCTTAACTTGTATGCCCGCCCCTAATTTGCTATACTGTGCAAGGAATAAAAGCCTATTTAGCGGTGTTTTTAATAATTCACCACAAAGAAAGGGTTTTGTAGATGAGAAACTTAATCAAGCGCAACACCCCTACCATTGCCCTCATGTTTTTGACCGAATTGACCGAAAAGGTTGACGGCAAGAGCTATTATGAATTTTTTACCCACAAGGGTAAAATTTTATTGCGCGGTGACAGCACTGTCAGCTTGGCCATGGCTTATTACCGTTACCTAAAAGATTACTGTAACATAAACCTTTCTTGGTGCGGCAACACAAGGGTCGTAATTGACCAAGCCCCCTTACCTGATGAGAAGGTCAGTGAAATAATTGAGCAAGAAAATCGAGTTTATTTCAACCATCGGGCTTTTTCTTACGACGCCGCTTTTTGGGATTGGGAGCGATGGGAGCGCGAAATTGACTTCATGGCCATGAATGGGGTAACCATGCCCCTTTCTTTGGTTGGCAGCGAAGCGGTCTGGTATTACACCTTGCTTGATTTTAAATACACCAAGGAAGAGGCTTTGCAGTTTCTTTCGGGCCCCTCTTTTTGGAGTTGGCAATTGAGCAATAATTTGGACAGTTATTTAGCCTTAACAGACCCTGACTATATAGACGCTCGCTTGGCACTTGGGCAAAAAATAATAGGACGGCAAAACGAGCTTGGCATGACGCCGATTTTATCGGGTTATTTCGGCCATGCCCCCCGCATATCTTTGGCCATGCTGAAAAAGGTCAGGGTCAGGCGCAACCCGTCTTGGAATAATTTTGCCCTTACCTATCAAATTGACCCGAATGACCCCTATTTTCAAAAGTTTGGGCAAGCTTTTTTAGAAAAACAATTAAGATTGCTTGGTGCAAATAATTATTACACCTGTGACCCCCTTTATGACAACTTTAACTTCCCCAAGGGTGAAACATATTACCGGAGCTTGGGCCGTGCCATAAGCAAGCTTTTTGAAGCTTTTGATAAAGATTCGGTTTTGGTCATGCAGGGTGACAGGGTAAATGAAACCTTTGTAAAATCAATACCCAAAGAACGCCTGCTGATATTGGACCTTGACGGCAAAGCCCACAAGGCCTATGACAATTATTGGGGTTATGATTTTATTTTGGGAACACGCAACAACATAGGCGGCCACACCGGCTTGCACGGCGACATAAGCGCCCTGGCCCAAAACCCCTTCATGCAGCTTAAGGGCCAACTGCCAAACTTGAAGGGCAGCGGCTTCTTCCCCGAAAGTTTTGGCAACAATCCCCTCTTTTTTGATTTGGCACTGGAAGTTTTTAGCCACAGCAAGGCCATTGATCTTGACGATTGGCTTAAAAATTACAGCTTGAGGCGCTACGGCAGCCAAGAGACCTGCCTAAATGAAGCCTTGGAACTTTTGGCTCAAAGCTGCTATTCGCCCGACAACGCGAGCCCTGAACACGGTTCGGTTGTTTGTGCCCGCCCTTCAACCGATTTGAAGCATGCCGCCATCGGTGACAGTTTGGACTTGCGCTATGACAACAAGTTGCTTTTTGAAGCCGCGGAGCTCATGCTGGAGGCTAAAAAAATAGATAGCGAGGGCTATGTTTTTGATGTGCGTGACCTTACCCGTCAGGTTTTAAGCAATTATGCCGGCCAACTTTACCAAGAGGCCATGAGCGCTTATGAGGATAAGGATGCCCAGAATTTTGAAATCACAATCAATGCCTTTTTACGCCTGGTTACCGACATGGACGAGCTCATGCAAACAGACAGCCAACGCACGCTTTCAAGCTTGCTCAAACAAGCGCGTGAATCCGCTTTGAGCGACCAGGATAAACAAAACTTTGAAGTCAATGTGCTGACCCAGCTGACAATATGGGGCCCCATGAGCGAGCCAATTATGTATGACACCGCATGGCGCGAATGGGGCGGTTTGCTGGGCACTTATTATATGCTGCGTTGGCGTGAATTTTTCTATATGCTGGCCCAAAATTTTAAGGGCTACAGGCGGGTTTCTACCGTCACCCGCAAGCAATATTATGGTAGAAATGATTACAGGGGCAAGGGCTTTTACAAAAACCTTGAGCGTTTTGAAAAAAATTGGATTTCAACTTGCAGGCCGGAAGCCCCCAGTCAAGACAATCCCCTAAAGCTTTCTGCAAAACTGCTGGACAAATATCGATTTAAAATAATGGGCTATTGAGCCTAATTTAGAAAAAATCCGCAACCTTACAAAAGGATTGCGGATTTTTATTTTATTTAAATCTTTTAGCTTTTTACCCAAATAAGGGGCCTGACACCGGGTGCTGCGTTATCAACGGGGATAGTGTCATAAATTCTGCCGTCTACATTTACATAGCTGGCATCTGTTGCAGACCTGCCGGGTGAACGCAACCACCAAGGGCTCATACCCAAATAAAGCTGGTCCGGGCTGAGCTTGAGACCTTTTTCTTCGGCGAAAGCCGTGCCTGCAGAGCGGCGTGCCAGATCTTCTTCAAAAAACTCTTCTGCCTCTTCAAGGCTTAAGAGGAAGACCTTATCTTTTACCTCATTACCGCCCGGCGTGTTATATTTTTCGTTGTCATTGGTTTTTATATTTGTTTCTACAATCCTTTTTCTTTCTTGCGAAGAAAAGGCCTTGTTCAAAAATTCATCATTGAGCCAAAGGCGCAGATCACTGGTTTCCCAAGTGACGGAAGATCTTTTTGAATGATAAGATTTAAGGTCTATGACCTTGTCGGATATTAAAAGAAGTTTACCGCCTTCTTTTTTAAGAACCAGCCAGCCTAAATCTTCATCTGCCTTGTCTTGTTCATATTTGCCGAAATGAATCTTGTCACCGACCTTGGCCTTCTTGCGGCTGACAAAAACTTCTTCACCTTCGGGGCTTTGGCTTTCGCCTTCGGCATCTTTACCGCCACCGGTGCAAGCGGCCAAGAGCGAGATTATTAAAACAAGTGATAAAAGTAGAGCAAGCGTTTTTTTAATTTTAGACATTTCAATTCCTCCAAAACTCAATCGGTCGAGTGCGGGTTACTCAACTCGGATTTAATGTTACCATGTTATCGAAAAAATGTCCATAATTTTACAAAAAAAAGAGGCGGCGCATATAGCGCCGCCTTCCTAATTTAAAAGTAATCTAAAAACCGGTAATATCGCCAAGAAGATATTGTCTTATAACAAGCGCATCAAGTGTATTAAGGACTCCGGGCCCACCAACCACCAAATTTACATCGCCTTGATAAATTTGCTTTTCGTTAAAAGTTGTAGCTCCTTTTAAGAATTGCATCAGCAACAAAACATCAACAGTATTAACATTTCCATCAAGATTAGTATCACCAAGAATAGCTTTAAAGATCTCAACCGTTACATCGGCCTCAACATCAAGTGTTGCCCCATAGGCTGCAAGTTGGTCATAGTAGCTAAAGGAGCCGGCATCCTTACCGCGGCCAAGGTAGAGGGAGTTAGCTTTTTCTGCGGCACTTCTGCCAAAGGCTGGGTCAATATAGATTCTTGCAAAGCCTTCCTCTGCCTCTTCTTTGACCTTAAACTCAATGTTAATAACTTCTTCCAAGCCCTCAGGCATGACGCTGAGGTTATCAAAATCATCAAAGTTACTGGTCATAAGAATGTTAATGGCACCCCATTGGGCCTTAAAATCATCGTCATTCCTATAAACTTCGGGCCAGAAGTTAGGAGAATCAGGGTTTAAGACAGCCGTGAAGTCAAAGTATTGGGCTAAATTGTCGCCAACTGTTGTGGGAGAAAATTCAGCATTGATTTCATCATTGTCAACCCCGACAACTTCAAGCTTTGTTTTGTCATAGAGAAGCGGGATACCGCCGGCACAAAGCAAACTGTTAGAGCCTATAGCCAATTTGAAGGTAAAGCTTTGGTCGCCGGCTACACGGCTGACCAGGGGGAGAAGACCCTTGTCAGCTGAAAGGTCAATTGTATGTTCCGCCTTTTCTTCGGCACGGAAGGGGTAAAAGTCATAACCGTCGTCACCGTAAGGGTAGGCATAGGGGTAATCGTCGCCGTTAAAGCTTAAGGGAGATTGAGAACCGTCATTTACCTTAATGTTGATAAGAGCCGCAAGCTCTTCAACCAAGTCGACATAAGAATCGACCACATCTTGGTCATCGGCCGTTAGGTCACGGTCAATTACATTTTCAAGCACATCTGTAACTAAATCGATTGCTTCGTCCGTGTAAAAATAAAGGTTGGCTTCATTGGGCAGTTTTTCCCCTATAGCGGCGTCAAGTGCCGAATAATCTGCCGCAGCGGGCTCTGCCGTTGCATAGAGGGAAAGTAGACTGAATACGATGGCTAAAACGAGGAGAATACTAAGTTTCTTTTTTGCTGTTTTCATGTGTAGCTGCCTCCTTAATTTGCTTTAACTTCATAATTTTTATACTTACTGTTCATGCCTGCCGGAAAAGGTCGCCAAAAATATAAGCAAAGATGCTAATTTACTATATGAGTATAACACCCTTTTAGCTACTGTGTCAATGATTGAAAGAGTTTTAAATCAGTTTTAATGACAATTTAGTTAAAATTCCCTGTTTGTTCTAATTGGGCAAGACCTTTTAACACTGCTTTTAAAATATTTACATCAAAAGCGTCAATTACACCGTCGGCATTTAAATCCATAGCCAGGAAGAGAGCTTGCGATTGCGGATAAGCCGCTTGAGCGCCGGCAATCTTGATCATATCTGCCAAGTCGCCATTATCTACCAAGCCGTCACCGTTGGTATCACCGAAAATCACAATTCGGTAACTCTTAACAAGCCCGCCGGAGTTGCTCATGAGTTCCACCAAGCTGCCGCTTCCAAAACCCGCTGCCAAGGGGGTAAGCCGAAGGTAACCGGGGCCGACCACTTCAAGATAATCTTCAAGAAGCTCTTCTTGGCTTATTCCTGCTTTGAGGCCGTAAATAAGGCCTGCGTCTTCATCAATTATTGTCCCCGAACCTTCCTTGGCTATAAGTGTGATTTCACTCGCTTCGGTCCAGAGGGCTGTAAATTCAATGCTATAAGCAGGCATGCTTAACGGAAGGCTGGGAGTCCAACCGGCAAAGAAGAAGCCTGTTTTTTTCGGACTATCCGGCAAGCTAATGGGGCTTCCAAATTCGGTGGGTACAATGGCATAGTCTTCCCCGTCCACCATGAAAATAGCGTCGTAAGTGTTGGCCTGCCAAAGGGCGGTGACTGTCACAGCTTGGGCCGGCATATGGTCGGGCAGACCCTGCCAACCTGTGAAAGCGTAGCCTTCCTTATAGGGTGTAAAGGGCAATTCTATCGGTGAGCCATAAGGGGTTGAAACAACTTCATAGACATGGCCGTCAACCATGAAGGTTACATCGTAAGATATTTTGTCATAAAGGGCGTAGGAAATTACATTGTAATCAGGCATTACCGTTACCAGGGGGTCCCACTTGCGGAAGGTGTGGCCTTCTTTTTCAGGCGCTTGGGGCACGGTAACCGTAGCCCCATAAGGCAGGGATTGTTCAGATACTTCCACCCCGTCCACCACAAAGGTTATAGTGTATACGGCCTGGGCAAAACTTGCATGCAGGTCAATGTCATGCATGGGCATAGCTGCAGGCACATCCAACCAACCGGTAAAGACATAACCGGGCTTTTCCGGTGTCTCGGGGAAGCTTATGTCCGCCCCTACAGGTGTTTCAATAACGGCATGGAGCTCACCTTCAACATAGAAGTTTACATTGAACTTTTTAGGGGTGAAAACTGCATGAACAATTAAATTTTCTGCCGGCATGGTCGCAGGCAGGCCGGACCAGCCTTCAAAGTCATAACCTTCTTTTACCGGGTCAGCCGGAATTCCTCTTTCGGGAGGAGCTTGACCGAATAAAACCGTCAGGGTTCGACCATGCTGAACACCGTCGACCATGAAGGTAATGGTGTAAGAGCGTGGAGCCCAGCGTGATTCAATGGGAATATCATGGTCGGGCATTACTTCGGGGACATTAAACCAATGAAGAAAATCATGGCCGACCTTTTCGGGTGTGGTGGGAGGCAGTTCAATCGGCTCCCCTTCACGGGTGGGCGAAGTGTGGAAAATCTCGCCGTCAATCATAAAGTGACAATCAAAAATAACTTGTTGCCATTTGGCCACAAAGGTCATATCGGCTGCGCCCATGGTTGAAACGGCAGGGTTCCAGCCCTTAAATTCAAAACCGTATTTTTCCGGGTCTTCGGGCGGAGTTATCTGTGCCCCGTATTCCACTAAAACCGAGTAGACGATATCGCCGTCAACCTCAAAGTTTGCATAGTAGCTGTTGATTGAAAACACTGCTTCAAAAACCACTTCGTGGTCCGGCATATCGTCGCCTATAGCCGGTTGCCAAGCGACAAAGGTGTGGCCTTCTTTAAGTGGGGCGGGCGGAACCGGGATAGGGGTGCCGTATTCCACGGACACACGCAAGTATTCTTCGCCGTCTACCATAAAGACGGCGTCGTGCCAGTGGGCAATAAAGATTGCATTAAAGGTCATGTTGCCGGCAGCCATGTTGCCTATCACCGGGCTCCAAGCAAAGAAGGTGTGGCCTTCCTTGGTGGGTTCTGTGGGAGGGGGTGAAATGGGGGCGCCGTATTCATAATTTTCTTCCCAAAACTGCTCGCCGTCCACATAGAAGCTTGCCTTGTAGGTATTAATATTCCATTGGGCGGTAAGAACCATATCGTTTTCAGGGAAAACAGCCGGGAAGTCAGGTTCCCAGCCCGCGAAGGTGTAACCTTCCCTTGCGGGGGGTAAGGGGAGGTGGGCTTCGGTGCCGATAACACCGTTTAAGATTTCAACAGGCGAGCCGCCGTTTGAATTAAAGATAATATTTGAAGTTGGTAGGGGTGATTCGTCAATATTAATATATTTGTCCGCCCCTGAATATTCCGTGTCAAAATCTAAAACAGAGACACCCGAGGATGAGTAGACATTGCCGTTGGGGCAATAGAAGTAATACTGGCCGCCGGTGGGGTAGGAAGTTGAGCGGTCCCAGCGGCTGTCCATCCAGACCCTGCCGGAACCTTGGGCATCTTCCCTAACCTTGAACTTTACATAGAAAAGATGGGTGTCATTGTCAATACGAAGGGGTTTACCGCCATTTTGAGCATTTGAGTTGGCCGTAAAGTTTGCGGCAATAAATTTAAATGCCGTGCTCTCCCCTTCTGTAAAGGTTGGGGGCCAGGCGGAAGCGGGGCTAACGGTTGAGCCGGAATAGTCGCCAATAGCATTGGCGAAATAATTGTTTTGGTCATTGGGGTGGATGGCACCCTTATTGGCACCGACAACCTGATAAAACTCGGGGTCGTACATCATAATAAAGCGGCTTGAGCCGGTGAAAAAGTTGGTCCCGGCCGTCAAGGTAACCACAACCTCGTCCCCCGGCCTGGCCTTGTCAATGGGTAAGAGGGTGTCACCGACTAATTTGTAGGTATCAAGCTTGACTTGGGCATAGCGTTGTGAGGCGTTCCAAGAGGCTGTTAAGGTGGTGTTCTCGGCCGGCATATTGCCCCAAACAAAGGGTTCGGAACCTATAAGCCAACGGGCAAAGGTAAAACCGAACTTGTTTGGAGAAGGCGGTTGGGATATGGGTGAACCGGCAAGCGCAACCAGGGGTTCAAGTTCTGTGCCACCGTTGGAGTCGAAGGTTATTGTTATCATTTTGGGTTGCCACTTGGCATAGACCGTGAAGCCCTGCTCGCTCGGAATGACCGGCCATTGAACGGGGTTTTGGAAGCTATCGTTGTCGTAATACCAGCCGTCAAAAGTGTAGCCGGTTCGGAAGGGTTCAGGGGGTGGGTAAACTTTGCCGCCCGGCGCAACGGTAATGGGGTTTACCCTTGTGCCGCCGTTGGAGTTGAAGGTAACCGTATAAGCGACAAAGCTCCATTTAGCAATAAGGTCAATATTGTGGGCCGGCATCACAAGCGGCCATTCAACCGCCTGAACAAAGGTAGAGTCATAATACCAGCCTTCAAAAACAAAATTGAGCCTTGTTGGGTCATTGGGTTTTTCGAGGGATAAGCCCGGGTAGGTCCACATAGGGTCAACGGGCGAACCGTTGTTGGAGTTAAAGGTCAAAACAACGGGGTTGGCCTGCCAACCGGCATAGAGGGTGCCGCCTTGGTAGGGCATGGCATAGGGCCATTCCACACTTAAGGTGCAGGCAGCGTCCTTGTACCAGCCCGTAAAATTATAATTTTCCCTGGTTGGGTTGGGGCTGGGCCTTTGAATAAGCGACCTGTAGGACTGGGTTACAGAGGCCACGGCTGTACCGCCGTTAGACTCAAAGTTCAGTGTATAACTGCGCGGGGTATAGTAAAAATTAAAAACAGTCATAGGGTCTGTTAGGGTTAAACTGACCGGACTTTGATCAAAGGGGTCCAGATAATAGCCGGGTACAGTTTCAGCATAGACATTCAACACATAGCCGTATTGGCTTGAAGAACCGGTTGTTGGCGGTATGATTGCCTTGGCAGTCCCCTTTTCATAATAGTTTATGGTCCAAGCGTAGGTTGCTTGGCCGGCAGCCCCGCTTGCCAATGCCGCAGGTTGAAAAACCAAAAGTGAAAATAAGATAGGAAAGACCAGCAAAACACTGATAATTCTTTTTGAAATCTTCATTAAATAGCCCCCAAACTGTGAAGAATGATATCTATAAAAATACATGTAAAGTATAGCACAAGGCTTCGTAAACTGTCAACAAAATTAAAGATATAAACACATGAAAAATGTTTGTTTTTTCGCATTAAACTTTAGTCAAAAGAAATGGCCCTGTGGGAAGTAAGCACTCCCCACAGGGCCATTTATGAATTTTGCTAACTATTCAGAGCCGTGCGCTTAAGCACCCAAGCCGTTGAACCATTTCATGATAGCTTGGAAGCCTTTTGCCGACTCAAGGGCACCGCGGAGGGACCAGCCAAGGATTACTTCAATGATGTTTTTGTAGAAGGTAACCTTGACGGAATCGCTTGCCAATACATTGCCGTCGGCATCATAAACTTTGACCATGATAACCGAGGTACGGCTGAAGCAGCCCCTGTTGGTAACCTTGCCGTTGTTGTCGACAAGGACCTTGTTATTGGTGGACACGAATTCTACGCGACCGCCTTCAACATTGGTTTCATAACCGAGTTGCAAGGTCTGCCTGCTGTAGCACCAGCACCAGGGCACTTTAACGCAAAGTTCTTCACCTGCATCTTCACCCTTATAGGTAAGCCTTATGGTAGGATCTTCGGGTTCTACATCTTCTTCCCAAAGAGCGGTGTAGGTTGCGTCTTCTGTTGCGACTGCAATGGCGGGCTCCCAACCAAGGAAGGTGAAGCCGTCTTTGGTAAAGCCTGTGGGCTCTACGGGCATGTCGCCTTCTTCAACTTCAAGCACTACATCTGCATCGCCGTTGTCAAGAACAAAGGTGATGGTGTAAACCGTAGGTTCTACTACTTCTTCCCACTGAGCTGTGTAAGTTGCGTCTTCGGTTGCTTCTGTGAGCTCGGGTTCCCAACCAAGGAAGGTGTAACCTTCTTTTTCAGGGTCTGTGGGAGCTTCGGGCATGGCACCGTGGTTGGTCTTAACTACTACATCGTCCTCACCGTTGTCAAGAACAAAGGTAATGTCATAA
>JAAYSC010000022.1 GCA_012524025.1 Clostridiales bacterium
CTTGTCGGTTTCCATGGGGATAGCCACAAAAACCGATCTTGCCGAAAAATTTGAAGATTTATTCAGGCGAGCCGAAGATGATATGTACAGACACAAGCTTTCGGAAAGTTCAAGCTTGCGCAGTTCAAATATCAGTTTAATCATGAATACGCTTTATGAAAAAAATAACCGCGAAATGCTTCATTCAAAACGAGTGGGCGAGCTTTGTGAAACTTTTGCCCATAAACTGCAGCTAAAAAGCAATGAAATAAATCAGCTGCGCCTCGCAGGGCTTATGCATGATATCGGTAAAATCGGTATAGAAGAAAAGTTGCTCAACAGCAGCGATGTCTTAACGGATGAAGAACGCAAAGAAGTTGAAAGGCACTCGGAAATAGGTTTTAGAATATTAAGCTCTGTCAGTGAATTTTCGGAAATAGCTCATTGTGTCTTGGAACATCACGAAAGGTGGGACGGTAAAGGCTATCCTCGCGGCCTGGCGGGTGAAGAAATCTCGCGCCACGCCCGTATAATCGCCTTGGCCGACTCATATGATGCCATGACATCAAAAAGAGCCTATAGGGATGCCTTGAGCAATAAGCAAGCTGCCATGGAAATCAAAAAAAATGCGGGCAGTCAGTTTGATCCGGCTTTGGCAAAAGTGTTTGTAGAGGAAGTTTTGCAAAAAAGCTGGGATTGACCATTAAAGTCCGTCATTTTAAACAAAAAAAAGAGCGGATGCTTCTGAAAAGAGGCATCCGCTTAAAACTTTTAAAAGTGGTATAAATAAACTTGACAGCTCTGCAAAGAGCCCTTATAATGATATACTGGTAATTAAAATGGTGTAATCTGCCGTATAAACATCTTTTTGCAAGAAACAGTATAGCACAAAGCCTATAAAAATCAAGTGAACTCCCCCTGTTTTTTACAAAATGTCGGTGTTTTCAATTGTGCCACACCGGTCCGCAAAAGGCACTAAAAAATGAAACGGAGTGAAGAGGCCTATGCTGAAAGTTGTGCCCGAAAAGCTCGGCAAGCGTGAACGAATGAGCTTCAGTAAAATCAATGAGGTTATGGACATGCCCAATCTCATTGAAATTCAAAAAGATTCATACAAATGGTTTCGCGAAGTGGGGCTTAAAGAAGTTTTCAGGGAAATCGGCGGTATATCCGATTATGCTGACACTTGGTTGCTGACTTTTGTTGACTACAGGTTTGATGATCAACCAAAGTATACTGTCCGTCAGTGCAAAGAGCGCGACGCAACCTATGCAGCAGCCATGCGGGTGACAGTTCGCTTGTTAAACAAAAAGAACGGCGACATTAAAGAGTCAGAAGTTTTCATGGGTGACTTCCCCATTATGACCGACAGCGGTACCTTTGTTGTCAACGGTGCCGAACGGGTTATAGTTTCTCAACTTGTGCGTTCTCCCGGCGTTTATTTTGACATGGCCTATGACAAAACGGGTACAGAGCTTTACTCCAGCACCATCAATCCCAACAGGGGTGCCTGGCTCGAGTATGAAACCGACTCGCAGCAGGTTTTTTATGTCCGTATAGATAAAAACAGAAAAATTCCAATCACAACCTTTGTCCGCGCCCTGGGTTTGGACTCAAATGAAGATATAATAGCTCTTTTCGGTGACGATATTTATATAGAAAAGTCGCTTGAAAAAGATGATACTTTTAACACGGAAGAAGCTCTTATAGAAGTTTTCAAAAAACTCAAACACGGTGAACATGTAACGCTTGAGGCGGCTCAAACAAACCTCAACACCTTGTTTTTTGACCCTCATCGCTACGACATATCAAGGGTTGGTCGCTACAAATATAATAAAAAATTATCCTTGGCTTCGCGTTTATCGGGTTGCACCCTGGCTGAAAACTTGGTAAGCCCCTTGACCGGTGAAATTTTAGCGGAAGCTGATGAAACAGTAACAAGAGAAAAAGCTTACGAAGCCGAACAGCACGGTATAAGCTTGGCTAAAGTCAAGATAGGGGACAAGGTTGTACATATAGTTTCCAACCAAATGGTGGATGCCTTAAGCTTTTTTGAAGACATTTCACAAGACGAATTGGAAGAAGCGGGTATTTATGAAAAAGTACGCTTCACAATTTTGAAAGAAATTTTAGACACCTTCGAAAATAAAGAAGAAATACTGGAAGAACTTGCCGCACGCCGCGATGAGTTGGTTCCAAACCATATAATTGTGGATGATATCTTTGCCTCGGTAAACTATGTAAATTGTATTGCCAATGGCATAGGCCTCATTGACGACATTGACCACTTGGGCAACAGGCGTATTCGTTCAGTCGGTGAACTCTTACAAAACCAATTCAGAATCGGCCTGGCTCGTATGGAAAGAGTAGTCCGTGAGAGGATGTCCCTACAAGCCCAAGAAGAAGAAGAAAAAGTGACTCCTCAATCCCTTATAAATATCAGGCCGGTACTTATGGCCATAAAAGAATTTTTTGGATCCTCACCCCTTTCACAATTTATGGACCAAACAAATCCTTTGGCCGAGCTCACTCACAAACGCCGTCTTTCGGCTCTGGGTCCGGGCGGTTTGTCCAGGGACAGAGCCGGCTTTGAAGTGCGAGATGTTCACTACAGCCATTACGGGCGTATGTGTCCGATCGAAACCCCGGAAGGGCCCAATATCGGCTTGATTTCCTACCTGGCCACCTTTGCCCGTATAAACAAATACGGCTTTATCGAAACACCTTTCCGTAAGGTTGACAAAGAAACAGGCGTGGTCTTGTCGGAAGTTGTCTATATGACTGCGGATTATGAAGACGACTACATTGTTGCACAAGCCAACGAGCCCCTTGGTGAAGACGGGCGTTTCTTAAACCCGCGCGTGGTTGCGCGCTTTCGTGATGAGTTTTTGGAAGTTGAAGCAGCCAAGGCTGACTTTATGGATGTTTCGCCCAAAATGGTGGTTTCTGTAGCGACGGCTATGATTCCCTTCCTTGAAAATGACGACGCAAACAGGGCACTTATGGGCTCAAACATGCAAAGGCAGGCCGTTCCGCTCTTGAAAACACAAGCACCCATAGTCGGCACCGGCATGGAACACAAGGCCGCAATTGACTCGGGTGTCGTTGTGATTGCAGAAAATTCCGGCACGGTCAATTATGTCAGTGCGGACAAAATCGTCATAGTCGGTAACAAGGGCGAGGTTGACGAGTATGAAATTATCAAATTCATGCGCTCAAACCAAGGTACTTGCATAAACCAAATCCCCATAGTCTGTGTAGGTGACAAGGTTGAAGCCGGTGATGTAATAGCAGACGGCCCGGCCACTGACAAAGGTGAAATCAGCCTTGGCAAAAATGCCCTCATAGGCTTTATGACCTGGGAAGGTTTCAACTATGAAGACGCTGTTTTGATTAACGAAAAACTGGTCAGAGATGATGTATATACCTCCATTCATATAGAAGAGTACGAAGTTGAGGCCCGTGACACCAAGCTGGGGCCGGAAGAAATTACTCGTGATATAGCAACCGTCGGTGACGAGGCCCTCAAAGACCTTGACGAGCGCGGAATAGTCAGGGTCGGTGCCGAAGTCAAGTCGGGTGATATCTTGGTCGGTAAAGTAACACCAAAAGGTGAAACCGAGCCCACGGCCGAAGAAAAGCTTTTACGCGCCATTTTCGGTGAAAAGGCCAAGGATGTACGAGACACCTCCCTGCGTGTTCCTCACGGTGAATACGGCATTGTGGTCAGCGTAGAAGAGTTTACCAGGGAAAATTCTGACGAACTCTCGCCGGGTGTTAACAAGGTTGTACGCTGCTATGTTGCACAAAAACGCAAAATCTCCGTTGGGGATAAAATGGCAGGTCGTCACGGTAACAAGGGTGTTGTGTCAATGATTCTTCCGCAAGAAGACATGCCCTTCCTGCCTGACGGTACACCGCTTGATATCGTTTTAAATCCCTTGGGTGTTCCGTCACGAATGAATATAGGTCAAGTTTTGGAAGTTAACATGGGCTTTGCGGCAAAACAGTTGGGCATTAATGTTATGACCCCCGTATTTGACGGCGCTCATGAAGAAGATGTCGTGGCTGCCTTGAAAAAGGCCGGTTTGCGAGAAGACGGCAAGATTGAACTTGTGGACGGACGAACTGGGCTCAAGTTTGACAACCCGGTCACGGTTGGGGTTATGTACTTCTTAAAGCTCTTGCACTTGGTTGATGACAAAATTCACGCCAGGTCCACCGGTCCTTACTCCTTGGTTACTCAACAGCCCTTGGGCGGTAAGGCCCAATTTGGCGGGCAACGCTTTGGGGAAATGGAAGTTTGGGCTCTTGAAGCCTACGGTGCTGCCTATACTTTGCAAGAGATTCTCACGGTTAAGTCCGACGATGTGGTCGGGCGTGTAAAAACATACGAAGCCATTGTCAAGGGTAATAATGTACCCAAGCCCGGCATACCGGAATCTTTCAAAGTCTTGGTCAAAGAAATGCAGTCTTTGGGGCTTGATATCAGAGTACTTGATGAAAATGATGAAGAGATTGATATTAGGCAGAGCTTTGAAGCGGACGAATATGGCCCGACACAACCGCCGGTAGTTGACCAAGAAGCAATAGAAGAGGTCAATGACATAGAAACGGCAGAAAATTTCCATATAGTTGACAGGCACGGAAATATGGAAGAGCCCGAGCCGGCTGAAGAAACTTATGACGGCACAGAAGACGAAAGCTGACCCACATATCGGCAATATAAGATTTAAAAAGAATATAAGCAAAATAATGTAAAGGGGCAGATGTTTAATGGAAAACAACGTCTTTGAAACAATAAAAATCGGTTTGGCTTCTCCGCAACAAATTTTAAAGTGGTCCAGCGGCGAGGTAACAAAGCCGGAAACAATAAATTATCGTACCTTGAAACCGGAAAAGGAAGGCCTGTTTTGTGAGAAAATTTTCGGGCCCTCCAAAGACTGGGAATGCTATTGCGGAAAATATAGGAAGCGCAATCGCAACATAGGCAAGGTCTGTGAAAAATGCGGTGTCGAAATTACCAGGGCCAAGGTCAGGCGTGAACGCATGGGCCATATAGAACTGGCGGCACCCGTGTCTCACATTTGGTATTTTAAGGGGATCCCTTCAAGGTTGGGCTTAATTCTTGATGTATCCCCAAGAGAACTTGAAAAAGTTTTATATTTTGCCATGTACATGGTCACAGACCCGGGTGACACACCTCTGGAAAAATACCAAACCCTGGATGAGAGGGAATACGATAAATACCGCGAGTATTATGAAGATGACTTCAAGGCCGAAATGGGCGCTCAAGCGGTAAAGAAACTGCTTTCTGAAATTGACTTGGATGAGCTTTGCCTTCAGTTGAGGGAAGAACTCAAGACCACCACGGGCCAAAAAAAGGTCAAACTTCTCAAGCGCTTGGAAGTGGCAGAAGCCTTCAGAGCATCCGGAAATAGGCCGGAATGGATGATTTTGGATGTTATTCCCGTTATTCCGCCCGAAATACGCCCCATGGTTCAACTTGACGGCGGTCGTTTTGCAACTTCGGACCTCAATGACCTTTATCGTAGGGTTATAAATCGAAACAACAGGCTTAAGAGGCTTTTGGACTTGCAAGCGCCGGACCTTATCATTCGCAATGAAAAAAGAATGTTGCAAGAGTCGGTTGACGCTTTGATCGACAACGGTCGGCGCGGCAGGCCGGTTACAGGTGCAAACAACAGGGCCCTCAAATCCCTTTCTGACATGCTAAAGGGCAAGCAAGGGCGTTTCAGGCAAAACTTGTTGGGCAAGCGGGTTGACTACTCGGGTCGTTCCGTTATTGTTGTAGGCCCCGAACTTAAAATTTACCAATGTGGTTTGCCAAAAGAAATGGCTTTAGAGCTTTTTAAACCTTTTGTAATGAAAAGGTTGGTTGAGCTTGAAGAGGCCAACAATGTAAAATCTGCACGAAAAATGGTTGAAAGGGCTTCCAGAGCCGAAGTATGGGACGCACTTGATACGGTTATCAAAGACCACCCGGTCTTGTTAAACCGTGCCCCAACCCTGCACCGCCTAGGTATACAGGCCTTTGAGCCCGTTTTAATCGAAGGGCGTGCCATTAAGCTGCACCCCTTGGTGTGCACAGCATTTAACGCCGACTTTGACGGCGACCAAATGGCCGTGCATGTTCCGCTTTCGGCAGAAGCACAAGCGGAAGCGCGTATTTTGATGTTGGCTGCCAATAACCTTCTCAAGCCTTCCGACGGGCGCCCCGTGGTTGTACCGACGCAAGATATGGTCTTGGGCTCTTATTACCTGACCTTGACCAAAGAAGATGAACCCGGTCAAGGCAAAATTTTCAGGGACCCCAATGAAGCGGGCAAGGCTTACAATGAAGGCGACATTAGCCTGCATGCGCTTATCAAGGTTCGTTTTACATCAGAAGTGGACGGTAAAGAAAAGTCTCAAGTTTTCGAAACCACCTATGGCAGAATACTCTTTAATGAAATAATTCCGCAAAACTTGGGTTTTGTGGATCGCAGTCAAGAAGATATGGTTTGCGCACCCGAAATTGACTTTTTGGTCAACAAGAAAAAGTTGGGTGAAATCGTTTATCGCTGCATTAACATTCACGGCACCTCTCAAACGGCGGAAATTCTTGACGACCTTAAGGATATCGGCTTTAAATTTTCAACTCAAAGCGGCTTGACAGCCTCTGTTTTCGACGCAGTCATACCCGAAAAGAAGCAAGAGTTGCTTGATGATGCAGAAGAAAAAGTTGAAAAAATCACACGCAGCTTTGAACGCGGCCTTATCACAGATGAAGAGCGCAGTGAAAGAGTCAAAGAAGTTTGGGAAGAATGCACAAGAGCGGTTGCCAAAGAACTTATGACCAACTTCGACCCCTTCAACCCCATTAACATGATGTTGGATTCGGGGGCCAGGGGTAATGAAAGCCAGCTCAGGCAATTAGCAGGTATGCGAGGGCTCATAGCCAACACGGCCGGCCGTACGATTGAAATACCTGTCCGCGCAAACTACCGCGAAGGCCTCAATGTTTTGGAATACTTTATTTCTTCGCGCGGGGCCAGAAAAGGTCTTGCCGACACCGCACTCAGAACCGCCGACTCCGGTTATTTGACCAGGCGGCTGGTGGATGTTTCTCAAGATGTTATAATCCGCCAAGAGGACTGCGGCTGTGAAGACGGTTCGGAAGTATATGACATAAAAGACGGCAACAGAATGATTGTCAGCCTGAAAGAACGCTTGACCGGTCGCTATTTGATGGAAGACCTAATTGATGAAAAAACAGGCGAACTCATTATCAGCAAAGATGAACTCTTGAGCGACGCCAAGGCCGAACTTGCAGCTGATTATCTTGAAGAAAAACACAAGGAAAAACTTGATGCCGGCTTGGTGGCCGAAGGCTCTCAAGCCCGTGTGGCCATACGCTCGCTCTTAACATGTGAAGCCGAGCACGGTGTTTGCATCAGGTGCTACGGCGCAAACTTGGCAACCGGTGAACCCGTAACCATAGGCGAAGCGGTTGGTATAATTGCCGCCCAATCCATTGGTGAACCCGGCACTCAGCTTACCATGCGTACCTTCCAAACCGGCGGAACAAGGGACCAGACAGATATTACCGAAGGTCTGCCCAGGGTCGAAGAGCTCTTTGAGGCCAGGAAACCGAAAAGCTTGGCCATAATGAGCGAACTCCCGGGTGTCGTGAGTTTTGGCGAAGTGAAAAACGCCAAGCAAGTGATTATTAAGAACGAAGAAAGCGGGGAGGAAAAGGCTTATCTCATCCCCTACGGATTCAGAGCTGCCGTTGCAGAAGGCCAAACAGTCGAAAAAGGTGAAAACCTGACCGAAGGCTCTCGCAATCCCCATGATATTTTGTCCATTCTGGGTGTGGACAGTGTACACGACTATTTAATCCGTGAAGTCCAACGGACCTACCGTATGCAAGGTGTTGACATAAATGACAAGCATATCGAGGTTATAGTGCGTCAAATGATGCGCAAGGTTAAGGTTGTCGAACCCGGGTCAACAAATCTCTTACCGGGTGCCATACTCGAAAAAAGCGAGCTGATTGAGGTAAACAAAAACACTCAAACATCTTGCCGAATCAACGATGAAGAATACTTGCCGGCAGAAGCCGAGCCGATTTTGCTGGGTATTACAAAGGCTTCATTGGCAACAGACTCTTTCCTTTCGGCCGCTTCTTTCCAAGAAACAACCAGGGTTCTTACCGATGCGGCACTCAAGGGCAAGCGCGACTCACTCTTGGGGCTCAAAGAAAATGTCATTATAGGCAAACTCTTGCCTTCCGGCACCGGCATGAAATGCTACTCGAAAGTTCAAGTGAACAGAACCATACCGGAAGATGATGAGGATGATCCGAGCGAATTGGATTTGGAAGAATTGCTGATTTCCTATGACAACTTATAGGACTATTGACAAGATTGACCTTTTGGTATATAATCCAAAAATACGCAATTTAATTAGTAGACTTTAACAGTTATTAAGTCGCCTGTCAGGCGGTTTGATGATAATATTAAAAAGAAAGGAGACGATTGTTTGCCAACCTTTAATCAGTTAGTACGCCAAGGCAGAAAGCGGATGGAAAACAAGCCAAAGGCCCCGGCACTGCAAAAAACTTTGAACACACAAAAGAACATTTTGACCGACCACAATTCACCACAAAAACGCGGTGTTTGCACGGAAGTCAGGACAGCGACGCCCAAAAAGCCAAACTCGGCTTTAAGGAAAATTGCCAGGGTTCGTCTGACAAACGGTCTGGAAGTTACTTCCTACATACCCGGTGTCGGCCACAATTTGCAAGAGCACTCGGTTGTAATGATTCGCGGCGGTCGTATTAAAGACTTACCCGGCGTTCGTTACCATGTTATCCGCGGCAAACTTGATACCCAAGGCGTAACGGGCAGGATGCAGTCCCGCTCTAAGTACGGTGCTAAAAAACCAAAAACTGCAAAATAGTAAACTTTTAAACAGTTTACACAAATCGAAACAATCTTCTTGCAGGCAAAAGTTTAACTTTTATCAATGTGAGAGTGTTAATATATTACACCTCATCATTGGCGCCACGGGAATGTTGTCACTCGAGTACCTATGATATCATCTTTATGAAGGAGGGAAGCGAAGTGCCAAGAAGAGGTAGTATAGCTAAACGAGATGTTTTGCCCGATCCGCTTTATAATTCCAAGCTCGTAACCCGTTTGATCAACAATGTCATGTATGACGGCAAAAGGGGAATCGCACAAAAAATTGTGTACGACGCATTTGAAATTATTAAGGAAAAGACAGGCAAAGATCCTCTTGAGGTTTTCGAAGCTTCAATGGAAAATGTAATGCCACTGCTGGAAGTTAAAGCCAGAAGAGTCGGTGGCGCAACTTATCAAGTCCCTATCGAAGTTCGCCCCGAAAGAAGGCAAACCTTGGGCTTGCGCTGGATAACCGCCTATAGCCGCAACCGATCCGAAAGGACCATGCGCGAAAGGTTGGCCAGCGAAATCATGGATGCCGTCAATGAAACAGGCGGAGCATTCAAAAAGCGTGAGGAAACTCACAAGATGGCAGAAGCCAACAAGGCCTTCTCACACTTTAGGTGGTAGGCCGCAGGCAAAAACACATTTTATTTACTAACGACGGAGGAACACATGTCAAGGCAAGTATCACTTGAAATGACCAGAAATATTGGGATTATGGCCCATATAGACGCCGGGAAAACCACCACAACCGAGCGTATACTTTACTATACGGGAAAAGTGCACAAGGTCGGTGAAACCCACGATGGAACGGCGGTTATGGATTGGACAGAGGAAGAGCAAAAAAGGGGTATAACCATTACCTCTGCTGCTACAACCTGTTTCTGGGAAGATCATAGAATAAATATAATTGACACGCCCGGGCATGTGGACTTTACCGTTGAAGTTGAGCGCTCACTCAGGGTTCTTGACGGTGCCGTTACGGTACTTTGTGCCAAGGGCGGTGTTGAGCCTCAATCGGAAACCGTATGGCGCCAGGCGGACAAATATAAAGTTCCGCGCATGGCCTATATCAACAAGATGGACATTACCGGTGCCGACTTTTACAATGTCTTATCCATGCTCAAAGATCGGCTCAAGTGCAATGCCGTTCCTATCCAACTGCCTATTGGGTCAGAAGCTGACTTCAAAGGCATCATTGATCTGGTTGAAATGAAGGCTGTCTTCTACGATGATGCGATGGGTATTGAGACACGCATTGAAGACATTCCGGAAAATTATTTGGACTTGGCACAGAAATATCGTGCCGAACTGATAGAGCATGTATCGGAACAAGATGACCACTTGTTGGAAAAATTTATTGAAGGCATTGAGCCAACCAAGGAAGAGATAAAACGCTGTATCCGCAAGGCTACAACAGCAAACCTGATGGTCCCCGTTGTTTGCGGCACATCTTACCGCAATAAAGGGGTTCAACCGCTTCTGGATGCAATTGTGGATTATATGCCTTCACCCCTTGATGTTGACTCCATAACCGGTATCAACCCCAAGACTGAAAAAGAAGAGGAAAGGCCCACATCGGACGACGCTCCTTTTTCAGCCCTGGCCTTTAAAATCGCAACAGACCCCTTTGTGGGCAAGCTTTGCTTTATCAGGGCCTACTCGGGCACGGTCAAGGCAGGTAGCCAGGTCTATAACTCCACCAAAGACACAAATGAGCGCTTGGGGCGGATTTTGCAAATGCATTCAAATCATCGCCAAGACCTTGAATATTGTTATTCGGGTGATATTATAGCTGCGGTAGGCCTCAAAAACACGGCAACGGGTGATACCTTGTGTGATGTCAGGCATCCTATTATTTTAGAATCCATGGCTTTCCCCGACCCGGTAATCCGTGTGGCTATAGAGCCAAAAACCAAGGCCGGCCAAGAAAAGATGGGCCTTGCACTGCAAAAATTAGGTGAAGAAGACCCAACCTTCAAATGCTATACCGACGAAGAAACCGGCCAAACTATAATAGCCGGCATGGGTGAGCTACACCTTGAGATTATTGTAGACCGCCTTCTGCGTGAGTTTAAGGTAGAAGCCAACATTGGGGAACCGCAAGTTGCCTTTCGTGAAACAATTACAAAAGAAGCACAAGCAGACACCAAATATGCTCGTCAAACAGGCGGCCACGGTCAATACGGTCATGTTAAGATTCGCATTGAACCCAACCCCGAAAAAGGCTTTGAGTTTGTGAATTCGGTCGTTGGCGGTACTGTTCCCAGGGAATACATCTCTTCGGTTGAAGCGGGTGTCAAAAGTGCACTCCACAGCGGTGTCTTGGCAGGCTTTAGCGTTGAAGATGTTAAAGTAACCCTTTATGACGGTTCCTACCATGAGGTAGACTCGTCCGAGTTGGCCTTTAAAATTGCCGGCTCAATGGCAATGAAAGAAGCCTTGCAAAGAGCCCAGCCGGTTCTTATGGAGCCGATTATGAATGTTACCGTAATAGTTCCCGACGATTATGTCGGTGATGTTTTGGGCGATATTAATGCCAGACGGGGCTCAATTTTAGGGACCGAAACGCGTTTGGGAATAGTGCAAATAGAGGCTGAAATTCCACTTTCCGCCATGTTTGGCTATGCAACAGCCCTGCGTTCAAAAACACAAGGCCGCGGTCAATATTCCATGGAACCCAGTCATTATACCCAGGTTCCCAAGTCCATAGCAGAAACAATGATAAACAAGTGATTAAAAGATTGCTTTTTTAAAAGAAAGGCTTGATATTTCAAGCTAAAGTTGTTAAAATACCAACATGTGCCCACTCGCACAATGATTTGAGTTTGTAAAGTTATTTGAGGAGGATTTTTAAATGGCAAAACAAAAGTTTGAAAGAACCAAACCACACGTTAACATCGGTACCATCGGTCACGTTGACCACGGTAAAACAACCTTGACGGCAGCTATCACCAAAACACTTGCTATGAGCAGTGAATCTATTGAGTTTATGGACTATGCTGCTATTGACAAGGCCCCTGAAGAAAAAGAACGCGGTATCACAATAAACACCTCTCATGTTGAGTATGAAACCGAAAACCGCCACTACGCTCATGTGGACTGCCCGGGTCACGCCGACTATATCAAAAACATGATCACAGGCGCAGCTCAAATGGACGGTGCAATTCTTGTTATTGCCGCAACCGACGGCCCCATGGCACAAACCAGGGAACACCTTTTGCTTGCACGCCAGGTCGGCGTTCCTTCAATTGTTGTTTTCATGAACAAGTGCGACCAAGTTGATGACGAAGAGCTTCTTGAACTGGTTGAAATGGAAATTCGCGAAGCGCTTGACGAATATGACTTCCCCGGTGACGATACTCCTGTCATTCGCGGCTCTGCTCTTCAAGCACTCGAATATGACGGAAGCGACATGGACGCCCCGGAACTCAAGCCCATTTTTGAATTGATGGAAGCTGTTGACTCCTTCATCCCCACACCCGAGCGCAAGTCCGACCTTCCCTTCCTCATGCCTGTTGAAGACGTTATGACAATCACCGGCCGCGGCACTGTAGCCACCGGTAGGGTTGAGCGCGGTAAACTTGAAACAGGTAATGAAGTTGAAATCGTCGGCCTTTCCGAAGAAAGAAGGAAGACTGTCTGCACAGGTATTGAAATGTTCCGCAAAATTCTTGACTACGCCGAAGCCGGTGACAATATCGGTGCTCTGCTTCGTGGCGTTCAAAGGACTGAAATTGTTCGCGGTCAAGTTCTGGCAAAACCCGGCACAATTAATCCTTTGACCAAATTCCGCGGTCAAGTTTATGTTCTTACCAAGGAAGAAGGCGGCCGTCACACACCTTTCTTTGATAACTATCGTCCCCAATTCTACTTCAGAACCACTGACGTTACAGGCGTAGTTACACTTGATGACGGTGTTGAAATGTGCATGCCCGGCGACAACATTGAAATGAATGTTGAACTTATTTCCCCCATCGCTATCGAAGAAGGTCTTCGCTTTGCTATTCGCGAAGGTGGCCGCACGGTAGGTTCGGGCGTTGTTGTAAAGCTCAACGAATAATTATTAATTTATAGCAAAGAGGCGCAGGCAGTAAAATGCCTGCGCCAAAATTTTATATTTGCTTTGTTTGCAATGAAGGGGAAAGATATGAAGCTTGGTCTTTGTACAACCGATCTGCTGCCAAATACCGTTGATTTGATTTTTAAAAATCTTCAGCAACTGGGTTGTGAGGTAGTTCAGTTGAGCTTTGCGAGTTTTTTAGAAACCAATTTTATCCCGGACGGAAAAATTGAAATCCCCATGGATGTCTCTCCGACTATTCTTGATGAAATAGGGGAGAAAAGCGAGAAATACTCGGTGAAAATCAAAGTTATAAACGGCACCTTTAATATGTCTCACCCCGATAAGTCGGTCAGGCTTGAGGGTATTAAAAGGATGGAAAATCTAATTAAGATAAGCCATGAGCTGGGTTGCAAGATTGTATCCCTTTGCAGCGGCACTCGCAATAGTGAAAATCTCTGGGCGGGCCACAGCCAAAACCAATCGGACGCTGCCTGGTATGATATGAGTGAAACAATAAAATTTGCTCTTGAAAAAGCAGAAAAACACTCAATCTGCTTGGCGCTTGAAAGCGAGGCGGCAAATATTGTTGATAGCCCGCAAAAGGCCCGCAGACTTTTAGATCAAATGGAGTCGGGTAACTTAAAAATTATAATGGATTGTGCAAACCTTTTTCATGAAGGTTTTGCAAAAAAAGAAAATGTCCGCCCGACAATGAGGCAGGCCTTCGAATATGTGGGCGAAGATATAATTGTAGCCCACGGCAAGGATATAAAAGAGTCGAGCAAAATCGAATTTTGCGCGGCAGGCGAGGGGATCGTTGATTTTCCTTACTTTATTTCACTTTTGAAAAATTTTGGATACAAAGGCGATATGTATTTACACGGAGCCGAAAGTGAAAGAGAAGTTGAGCAATCAGTTCTTTTTATGAAGAAGGTTATGCGATAAAAATGTTCGGCTTTTGCCGAACATTTTTTATAGGTCTGTTAAAATATAACCGCAAGTTTTATAGTCTAAAACCTTACCACAATCGTCAGTCAGAGCTTTTTTAACCTTATAACAGGTGAAGGAAGCTTCTTGTTTACTCTTGGTCCGCCAGGAGGGCAAGTGAATTTGTGCGCGAAACAAAAGTTTTATTTCCCCCAAATCGTCAACAAAGCTGTGCCGGTACTCGTATTGTAAATCAGGTAGAACAAAGTTGTCTGAAAATTCGCCCGCTCGGTAAGAGTCGGGCGCGGGGGTTCCTATTTTATTTCGCATTTCCCAAAGAGCCAAGGCTTGGCGAAGGTTTTCGGCGTTAACTAAATTGTAGGGCATCTTTACCCCTCAAAACAAAGCAAAATTCGGGCTAATTTATTCGCTTCAAAAGATTGTAAAATTCTTGAGGTTGTTTGGTTATTATGAAAAGAGGCGAATAACTCAAAGCTTTATAGTGGCCCAGCTCATCACCCTTTGTAATCAGGGCCAGGGACAAGCCGCTTTCGTTAATATATTGTGCAAGACTTTCATTCATGAGGTCTGCCCGGCAGCTTATGCCGACAGCGCCTAAAGCTTGGGCTTCCTGTATGAAAGAATAAGCATAGTCTTCGGTTGTTTCCTTGTTTCTTTGCGGCTTTATTTCAAAATAAAAATCGATATCCGGGTTTTTCCTCTTAACAAAATCAGCACTGTCACTGTCAATACCGAAATAAAGTATTCTTTCAGTCAATTCATATTTGGCCGCTAAACTTACAATTGCACTTAGGTTAGAAAACTCTTTTAAATTTAAGCAGAGCAGGGATTTGCTGTAGTTTGTGTAATATTTCATAACATGCTCTAACTCTACCACATTCTCTTTTTCTGCCTGCTTGGGCTTTGAAGCAAGAACCGGAATTGTGTTATCTTTAAAAGACAAGTCAACAAGTGCACCGTCACAGCCCAAATTTAAGGTTTTTTTGATGCTGATATAAGAGTTCCTTTTATTGCCTTCAAAACCGTTATCTGCAATAATGCCGAGTGAATGGTTAAATTCAAAGTCTTGAGCCTTGAGGCGATTAAGCTCTTTTTTGTTCCCGACTCTGTCTGCCGTGAAGGCAATAAAAGCAAGAACAAGCACAAAAGTGAGAGAGAAAAACAAAAATATGAGTATTTTTCGAGGCTTGTTCTTTGACAATCTTACAGCTCCTTGTAAACCCTTTGAGTTATTTCAACCATTTGAGGCATTTTCTTTTCTATGTCTTCAACCAGAGCAAATTGTGTACGGCACCTGACCAGATTATGGTCATCATAGGCGGTCTTAAAATAAACATCACCGTCAAGATAATCTGTTAAAAAGCGAAGGCCACATTCAAAGGTAAGAAGTTTTGCGGAAAAGGGGAGGCATTCAATTTCAAGTTCGTTTAAGCTCTTGCCGGCAGAGGCCAGGTAACCGCTGACATAAGTTTCATAAAGTTCAAGGTCCAATGAAACTTTGGAAATATCCTTTTCATCTTCTTCGGCTGTGTTTGCGCCAAAGCGAATGCTGTCACCAAAGTCATAAAGTGAAAGCCCGGGCATAACGGTGTCCAAATCAATTACACAAATACCCTCATCCGTGTGCACATCAAACATAACATTGTTGAGCTTGGTGTCGTTGTGAGTAACTCGAAGGGGGAGCTGACCGCGGTCGGCCAAAGCCAATAAAACCCCTGCATCCTCCTCACGCTTAAAAGCAAAATCTATTTCAGGTTTTACTGTTTTTACCCTGTTTATGACATCTTTTTCAATTGATTCTTTGAAGTTTTCAAAACGCCAAACGGTGTGATGAAAATTTGGTATGGTTTCATGTAAGGTTTGAATGGGAAAATCAGCCAGACGGCATTGGAAGTGACCGAAAGCTTTGGCTGCATTATAAAATGTTTTAGGGTCTTCAATGCGCTGGCAGGTATAAGAATCGGAAATATAGTTATACAAGCGCCAATGGCGCTCTTGGGCGTCAATAAAAAAAGTAGCCCCGTTTTTTGTTTTTATAACATTGAGGTTTTCGCGTTCCGGGTCACCGCCTTCTTCCAGGATCTTCTTACGCAGGTGATCGCTTACAGCTGTAATGTTTTCCATTAACTGGTCGGGTTTTTTAAAAACATGGGTATTAATATGCTGCAAAACATAAGACTTAATACCATCTTTTTCATCCTTGTAATCAATTACAAAGGTTGAGTTTATATGGCCGTTGTTTATTACATAATAGCCCGCATATTCACCCGATAAGTCATAGTTTTCATAAATGTCTTCAATGTCAAATGTTATCTTTTGCACAAAGCCACACCTTTCAAATAATATTAATCTCGCAAAAATGCGAAGGGTTGTGAAAACCTTTCAGTGCGGAGCCGACAGGTGCAAAAGCACCGTAGTGTGGCACGGGGGTTTTGTCGCCGCACTTATAAAAATTACCTCTTAAGAAGCGGGGGGAGCTTTTAAACTCAAAACCGCAAGCGTCCGAAATAAAGTCGTCTTGCAAAAACACCTCAATTCCCCAAGCAGGGGGGAGGTGAGGGTCTTGTATTTGAATAATTTTGATGTGGGGCTCCTTGTCGGTAAGGGTGCTGATGAAGGTTCGCTCGTTTCTACTTGGCCCGACCTGTGAGCGATAAACGCCCGCACTGTTAAATTCAAGATTGAGGTAACTTGACAGATGCGGGTCCAACTGCAAAAAAAGTTCCAAACAACTGTCTTCATAAACCGGGTCATCACGCTTGGTCAAGGTAGCTCTTGGTGATGGCTCAAAAGACCAAAGGCGGGCACAAAGGCCCTCACCGCCGATGGCGCAAAGTTGAGCAAAAGAAGGAGGACGGTATATTTCGCCCTCTTCCCAGTGCCAAGAAGCAATAGCTGCCACGGGCACATCGGCCCAATCCGGGTCGGATTTAAAGCAAGAAGTCTTGTAAATCACATGTTACCTCAATGCACAGAAATACAGCGGTATTATACTCCTTTTGATGCTCTCAGTCAAGGTTTGCAAAAGAGTGGCATTATTAGTAAAATAGGTTTTGAACTCTGAACTTCGAGGTGTCTTAGCTTGTTAGACTTTAAATTGGACCAACTTATAAAAATGTCAAATATTTTTGGCAGCGATAGGGAACTTGTCTTGGCAGGCGGGGGCAACACATCCTTTAAAAGTGACGGTGTCCTATATGTCAAGGCATCGGGTAGCTCTTTGGCGAGTGCAGACCGAAACAGCTTTGTAAAAATGGACCGTGTACAATTGATTAAAAACCTTGGCAAGGACTATCCGAAAGAAGATCGGGCCAGGGAAGAGGCAAGCTTGTCAGATCTTATGGCAGCCAGGCTGCCGGGTGAAAATAAACGCCCCAGTGTTGAAACCGCCCTGCACGCCCTATTTCCGCAAGCATTTGTTTTGCACCTGCACCCGGCCTTGGTCAATGGGCTCACTTGCGGCAAAAGGGGTAAAGAGGCGGCAGACCGCTTGTTTGGCCATAATTATCTTTGGGTGGAAGCAGGCAAGCCCGGCCATCTTTTGGCCAAGCTTTGTCAAGGTCATATGCAAGATTATAAAAGAAAGAACTTCAAAGATGCTGGTTTTCTGCTCTTGCAAAACCACGGCGTTTTCTTCGCGGCCGACAGTGTTTCGCAACTGGAAACACTGCTAAATTTATGTATGGAAAAGCTGGAAAAAGAAATTATGGAAACGCCGACCACGGGCCCTGAAAAAAAGCCCCCTGCCGAGACTGAAAAGCTTATTGAGACCGTAAGGGCAAGCCTTGACCCATCCGACCACCTTGTCTTTTCTTCCAACAACCTGACTGCCCGCTTCACCTATGATTTTTCGAGCGCGAAAGTTTTAATGCAGCCTTTCACGCCGGACCATATAGTTTATTGCGGGGCCAAGCCCTTATTCTTAAGCCGGGCGGCTGAATTTGAAAAAGACCAAGAAGCTTTCTTCGGAAAAGAAGGCTACAGGGCTAAAATAATTATTCTTGAAAAACACGGTTTTATAGCCCTGGGGAAGACAGAAAAAGAAGCCCTTACGGCTCGCGATGTTTTTTTAGATGCCATGAAAATTGCAGTTTACAGCCAAAGTTTTGGCGGGCCAAGCCATATGACGGCAGAGTTAACAGACTTTATAATAAACTGGGAAGTTGAAAAATACAGGCAAAAACAAAATTATTAAAGGAAGATGCTAATGAATATCAGGCAAGCGGCTGAAATTGCCAAGCGTAGGGAGATCCAAGATCAAGAAGGTTGCGGTCGTTTAGTCGGAAAAACGGCAATTGTTACAGGCGGAGCTCAAGGTTTTGGTTTGGGCTTGGCTGAGGCCATGTGCCAAGAAGGCGCCCAAGTGGTTTTGGCGGACTTACCGGGGCAAGCATCGGCCGGTGAAAAAGCGGCGGCTGACCTGCGCCCAAATGCTCGCTTTGTGCCGGTCGATGTCAGGGATGAGGCTTCTGTTGAGGCCCTGGTATGCAAAACGGTGGAACTTTTTGGCGGGCTTGACATTATGGTTGCCAACGCAGGTGTTGTGAAAGCCGGTGGACTTGAGGATTTAAGCAAGGAAGACTTGGATTTTGTAACATCTGTAAACTACACGGGCTTTTTTCTTTGTGCCAAATATGCAAGCATTGTTATGAAGGCCCAATACGAGGCCGACAAGAAGCTTTGGCATGATATCATTCAAATCAACTCGAAATCCGGCCTGGTGGGCTCTAAAAACAATTATGCCTATGCCGGCAGCAAGTTTGGAGCAATTGGCTTGACACAAAGCCTTGCCCTTGAATTGGCTGCCTGGCAAATAAAAGTAAATGCAATTTGTCCGGGCAATTATTATGACGGTCCCCTCTGGTCAGACCCCCAAAAGGGTCTTTTTAAACAATACTTGCAAGCGGGTAAAGTGCCGGGTGCAAAAACAATTGAGGATGTAAAAAAACATTACCTGTCGTTGGCACCCATAAAACGCGGTTGCCTGCCTCAAGATGTGGCCAAGGCCTTGTTTTATTGTGTGGAACAAACTTATGAAACCGGGCAAGCCATACCCGTCACCGGTGGGCAGATAATGCTGGGTTGAACCGAAAAGAGATTGAGATAATGACAGAAAAGTTAAAAAAATTAAATAAAGGCAGTGCCGGCGAGCGCATTGAGACTCTTGAAAAACTTTTGAAAAACGAAAAAGAAAAGCCGCCGATTTTTCCCCAATATGTCAACAATCACATTCACACAAACTTTTCTTTTTCACCTTATTCACCAACGGCAGCAGTCTATTTTGCCAGAAAAGCGGGCCTGCAAACTGCCGGCTTGATGGACCATGACAGCATCGCAGGTGCTTATGAGTTTATTAAAGCGGGCGAAATTGCCGGTATGGCAACCACAATAGGGCTTGAGTGCAGGGTCAGCCTGAAGGGGACGGCTCTTGAAGGGCGAAGGGTCAACAACCCTGACCAAATTAGCTGTGCCTATATGGCCTTGCATGGGCTACCCCACACACAAATTGAGTATTTGCAAAGTGTTTTTGCTCCCTTGCGTGAAAAAAGAAACCACCGAAACATTAAAATGCTAAAGAATATAAATGAACTTTTGGCGCCCAAGGGTTTGGCCTTGGACTTTGAAAAAGATGTTTTGCCCCTATCAAACTTTAAACTTGGCGGCAGTGTGACAGAAAGGCACTTGCTTTTTGCCCTGGCCAAAAAAATTGAAGCCAAGCTTGGCAAAAACAAAATAGCTCATTTTTTGCAAAACGAGCTATCCTTAAGCTTAAATCCAAAACAGATTGAAGATCTAAAAGATATAAATCACCCTTTTTATTCATATAAGCTGCTGGGTGTCTTAAAAGCCGATCTGGTTGAGAAGTTTTATCTTGATGCGGATGAAGAGCTTTTACATATTTCAGATTTAGCACAATTAGCCAAAGAAACCGGCGCTATTTTTTGTTATGCCTACTTGGGCGATGTGTTTGAGTCGGTAACAGGTGATAAAAAAGCTCAAAAATTTGAGGATGACTACTTGGACTTGCTCTTCGATGTTTTGAAGGCCCAAGGGGTTAAGGCGGTCACCTACATGCCTTCGCGCAACACTGCCGCCCAACTAAAACGCCTGCAAGAAATGTGCAGAAACCGGGGATTTATGGAAATTTCAGGCGAAGATATAAATTCACCCGGTCAAAGTTTTATCTGTGAGCAATTGGCTCAACCCCAATTCAGTCACCTGGTAAAAGCAACCTGGCAACTGATAAAACACGAAAAGGAAGAAACCTTAAGGCAACTCAATGCCATTAATTGAAAAACATATCAACAAAATCAAGAGCCCGTGTGTTGGCGATGAAGTCGGAAAATTCTATATGGGGCCCCTCCAACAAGTTTAAGAGATCTTGCTGCTTGTGGGGGGTTCCTTTTATTTTTTCTTCCAGTATGCCGATATCGCTCATGCCAAAGAAATCGCCGGTAATTTTAATATCACTTATGAGCCCTTTTGAAACATTAAAACTCAAACTCACCGTTCCGCCGGATAAAAGAGCAGAACTTTCCATTGAATAAGCCGGTGCGTGGCCTATATTCCATTCCCACCGGCTGTATTTGTCTTTGACCAAAAGCCGGATAGCAAGCAAGTCCTCATCGCTTAAACTATAAGCACGGCAAGAGGCAGTTTGCATAAAATGATTTTGTAGGCCCTTTGTGAAAGCACCTATATCCATATCTTTTTCAAGCCGGTCTTTTATGTTGGTAACACGCGAGATGACCGAACTGATACCCTTTGCTTTTAGTTTAAGGGGGTTGGGTTTCAAAGCCTTCGACAAGACATTAAGAGAAACGGAAAAGAGCATGGTACCGTGAAAAATAGTCCTTTGCTTGTATTTGGCTTGGGCATTGCCCGACACCTTCATACCATCAATTAAAATATCGTTGCGACCCGAAAAGCTTGCGTCAAGACCCAGAGAGCGCAGGTAGTCGGTAACAGGCTCTAAAAACACCTTGAAATCTGCCAGACCTTCCACACCCTCGGTTATAAAGGTGAAGTTCAAATTGCCCAAATCGTGGAAAACCGCACCGCCGCCGGTTTGCCGCCTAATTATCGGTATCCGATTTTTTTCCACATAATCCATGTTTAGTTCGGCATAGGCATTTTGGTTAACTCCGATAATAATAGAAGGCTCATTTCGCCAAAGCAAGATATAAGACCCCTTGCCTTGTTTTAAAAAATATTCCTCACAAGCTAAATTAAAGGCGGGGTTTGTGAAGTCATGCACCACAAGCTTGACCTCTTCACCCTTGCGAAAAATCATAGAGTTCACCTCTGTGTCTGATAAAATAAAGGGCGGAGTCTCAAGAAGAGGCTCCGCCCTTGCAGTGGAATTAATCTATTTGAGGAAGTTGGTCAAAGCCTTGCTGCAATTCTTCTTCAGTCGGGATATAGTCGGACATGTCCCCCCTATGGAAGGAATCATAAGCGGTCATATCAAAATAACCGGTACCGGTCAATCCGAAGAGAATTGTTTTTTCTTCGCCGCTCTCCTTGCACTTCAAGGCCTCTTCTATGGCAACATGAATTGCGTGTGAAGATTCGGGGGCGGGGAGCAAGCCTTCAATTCTTGCGAAGTCAACAGCAGATTTGAAAACCTTTGTCTGTTCAACGGCACGCGCTTGTAGATAGCCGTCATCATAAAGCTTGCTCAAGGCCGAAGACATGCCGTGGTAGCGTAAGCCGCCCGAATGTTCCGCTGCAGGCAGGAATTCGCATCCCAGTGTGTACATCTTCATAAGCGGCGTTATTTTGCCTGTATCGCCGAAGTCATATGCATATTTACCCCTGGTTAAAGATGGGCAGGAAGCAGGCTCAACTGCGATGAATTGCGTGTCGGCCTTGCCTTGGATTTTGTCTTTCATGAAGGGGGCAATAAGGCCGCCCAGGTTGGAGCCGCCGCCGGCGCAGCCGATAACAATGTCGGGGTACTCGTCGTACATTTCCATCGCAGCCTTGGACTCTAAACCAATAATTGATTGGTGGAGCAGAACATGGTCCAAAACAGACCCCAAAACATAGCGTGTGCCGGGGGTTGAAAGGGCAACTTCGACCGCTTCTGATATGGCACAACCCAAGGAACCGCCCGTGCCCGGGAACTTTTCAAGTATGGCTCTACCTGCCTTGGTTGTGTCGCTGGGGCTGGGGATAATGTCGGCACCGAAAGTTTCAATTACGCTTTTACGATATGGTTTTTGCTCAAAACTTGTTTTAACCATGTATACAATCAGGGGCAGTTTGTAATAAGAGCAGGCCATGGACAGGGCCGTGCCCCACTGCCCGGCACCCGTTTCGGTGGTTAGGCGTTCTATGCCTTGCTCTTTGGCATAATAAGCTTGGGCTATGGCGGTGTTTAATTTATGGCTGCCGGATGTATTGTTCCCTTCGAACTTATAGTAAATTTTAGCGGGTGTTCCCAATTCTTCTTCAAGGCAGTAGGCCCTGATTAGGGGAGCCGGGCGAAACATTTTGTAAAAATCAATAATACCTTGGGGTATATCGATGTATTGGGTGGTGGTATCCAATTCTTGTTTGGCCAGCTCTTCGCAAAAAATAGGGGTAAGCTCTTCAAGTTTAATGGGTTTCATTGTGCCGGGGTTTAGCATGGGGGCCGGCAATTCTTTCATGTCGGCGCGTAGGTTGTACCATTGTTTGGGAATCATATCTTCGGGTAAATAAATACGATAGGGTATATTTTGATTTTTTGACATTTTTAAAACTCCTTTTAGATAAATTAAAACTTATGATTTTACATTAATGCTTACAATAAGGTTCAATCAAACACACCATCGGAAAACACTCGACTCGTTTTTATATGTAGTTTTGAACATAGGCATTCTCCTTTCAAAACAAAAAACTCCTACCCCAAAACATGGGGTAGGAGTAAATCCTACGGTACCACCCAAATTGATAAAACAAGCCTTAGGCTGTTATATCCACTCAACTCACACACTTTCATGCGTGCTCCCTTGCTAACGGGCGGAGATCCCGTCAGATACTACTAACAAAACATTTGCTTTCGCTCTGCCCTCATAAGCCCATTCAATTTGGCTCTGCCTGTCGCCCTTGCACCAATGGGCGACTCTCTGAAAGGTGAATGCCAAATCTACTAATCTTAATCAGCGGTTTTAAATTTGTGACTGTATTATAAAACGCTGCAAATCTTTTGTCAAGCCTTGCTTTTAAGCTACCTGCATTTAATAGCGCCCGTAATTTTGTATGGCGGCCATTACTGCACGCATGCTGGTTAAAAGTGAACCGTTATTGATAGAACCGGCGGTGGTTAAATTAAGCCCCCTAATGTCATCTATCTTTGCCATTTCACAGTCCCTTTTAACCTCGGCTATTATTTGGGCTTCGTCATTATTCATGAAAGTGAAGGGGGCCAACTGGCCGTCGATTCTGGTGTTTTTCATATGTTTTCGAATTTCACTCACCGTAACCGTGGGGCCGAAATTGCAGGCCGTTAGGTTGACTTGGGCCAAGAGGGGAATTAGGTGCCCCATTTCCGAGTCGGAATGTTGGTAGCGCTCATCCTTTTGTAGGGGCGAGGTTTTGGCGAAAACATTTTTCAGAACAGGCAGGCCAAATACTTCATACATATCGGGTGTCAGCAAAGAACAGTTGTCATCATAAAAACCAAAGCCCGAGGGAAATGAATCTTGGCTGTAGCCGGCTTCTTCAATGAAAATATCTATATAGTCAATGATGACCTTCTCAATAAGGCGGCTGAAGCGCTTGGCAAGGTCGGGATAATCGTAAAAAAGAAAGATTAAGTTTTCAACACCGAAGATGGAAGTGGCCAAGGTAACGGGGCCACGCACTCCGCGAAAGAGGGCCGGTCTCTTACCGTAGCTTTCAAAGATACGCTTTTTTTCGCTTTCCCAATTGTCGGGGAAAATGAAGTCGCGCAAGTTTAAGGCTTCAACCTTGTCAAGTAAAGTTTCAAGTTCTTGAGGTGTTTGGCATTCGCTTTGTAACCATTCGGTATTGCCGTCAAAAAAATACCGGCCGCCAAAAACTTCACCGATCCGACGGTATTGCGGAAATATTTCATCCTCTTTGGGATAGTCTTCGCTCAAGAGTGAAATGCCCACGGTTTGCCTTGCTTTTTCGTTGTATCTTTTGTTGAGTTCAATTCTTCGCTCGCGGGAGATTGGCCCCCAAGGGTTGCCTTCTTCGCCCAGCTCGGCAAAAACGCACTCATCGCTCATGCGAATGCCCAATGCGACTTGAGGGGCTTTTTTACTAAAGCAGTTTTCTTGGTGTGACAGAGCATCGTCTTCCCAAAACCTTTTTATATCTAAATCAAGCATAAACGTAACCTCGCAATCTAAGCCTTATAACTCATCATCATCCCTGACGGTCGTGACAAGTACTTCAACAATTTCTTTTGTATCACGGGCAATAACAAGTTCTTCATTGGTGGGTATTACAAAAACTTTGACAAATGATTTTTCGGTGGTAATTTCACCTTCTTTGCCTTTTTGCAAGTCTTTGTTGATATCTTCATCATATTTTATACCAAGCCAGGCCAAATGCCTGCAAGTGCTGGCCCTGAGATCAAAGGTGTTTTCGCCGATACCGCCGGTGAAAACTATTGCATCCACACCGTCCATTGCGGCTACATAACTGCCTATGTATTTACGAATTTGATAGCGCTGAATTTTCCGTGCAAGGGCGGCTCGCTTATCACCTGAAAGCTCGGCTGCCTTAACATCACGGTCATCGTTTGATATGCCGGATATACCCAATATGCCGGATTTTTTATTTAAAACTTCATCGGTCTGGGCAGGGGTCCAGCCTTCTTTTTCTTGCAAGAACAAGACGGCCGAAGGGTCAATACCACCGGAGCGCGTGCCCATTATAAAGCCGTCAAGCGGGGTCAGGCCCATGCTGGTGTCAATTACCTTGCCGTGTCTTATGGCGGCAATGGAACAGCCGTTACCCAGGTGACAGGTTATTATTTTTAAGTTTTCTATATCACAACCCATAAGTTCTGCGCAGCGGTCACTGACAAATCGGTGGGAGGTACCGTGGAAACCATAACGGCGAATATTATACTTTTCATAATACTCATAAGGGATTGGGAACATATAAGCTTCCGGCGGCATGGTTGAGTGAAAAGCATTGTCAAAAACCGCAACCTGCGGAACTTCTTTGCCAAAAACCATCATGCAGGCTTTAATGCCTTGAACATGTGCCGGATTATGCAAGGGGGCAAGGTCGCTTAAACCTTCAATCTTACTTAAGACATCATCGGTGATCAAAACACTTGAATTGAAAATGGCGCCGCCTTGTACAACTCTGTGGCCCACCGCAACAATTTCCGTCAAGGAATCAATAACCTTTGCCGCGCCGGATGTGAGAGCTTTCTCAACCTCTAAAAAAGCCGCCGTATGGTCGGGCATGTCGATATCATAAGCAAAACTGCCGCCATTGCAGTTTCTGCCTTCAACATGGCCCCCTTGCCCTCCTATCCTTTCACAAACACCTTTTGCCATGGTGTTTTCTTTCGTCATGCTTATGAGCTGATACTTCAAAGAAGAACTGCCTGCGTTGATAACTAAAATTTTCAATTAACTCTGCCTCCGTTTAATATTTACTTGAATCTATTTTCTACCTCATATATTATATAGAGGCAAGCCCTACAATTCAAGTTTAAAATAGTTCTAAAAACAAGCTCAAATAATAATGGGGTGAATTTAATGAAAGAAATCTTTCCAAGCATTTCGGCAATTCGTTACGAGGGTCCCAAGTCTAAAAATCCGTTTGCATTTAAGTATTACAACCCCGAAGAAAAACTGGGTGCAAAAACCATGCGCGAACAACTTAAGTTTGCTGTTTCTTATTGGCACACATTATGTGGTAAGGGGACGGATATGTTTGGGGACGGCACGGCAGACAAAGATTTTGGCGGGGGCTCTGTCATGCAAATTTACAAGAACAAGGTATATGCAGCTTTCGAAATAATGGAAAAACTTGATATTGATTATTTTTGCTTTCATGACCGCGACATTGCACCCGAGGCAGATACACTTGCAAAAACCAATGAACGATTGGATGAAATTGTGCCAATAATCGAAGACCTCATGAAGGAAAAAAACAAAAAACTTCTGTGGGGGACGGCAAATTTGTTCAGCAATCCACGCTATATGCACGGTGCCGCTACCTCTTGCAATCCGGAAGTGTTTGCCTTTGCCGCAGCTCAAATCAAAAAAGCGCTTGAAATTACTCAAAGGCTTGGCGGTCAAGGCTATGTTTTTTGGGGCGGGCGTGAAGGTTATGAAACCCTTCTTAATACAGATATGAAGCTTGAGCTTGACAACCTGGCACGCTTGCTTCGTTTGTCTGTTGATTATGGCAGGCAAATTGGCTTTGAAGGTGATTTCTATATAGAGCCTAAGCCAAAAGAGCCTACAAAACACCAGTATGATTTTGATGTTGCAAGTGTTTTGGCCTTCTTGCGTGCCTACGGGTTAGAAAACGATTTTAAGATGAATGTTGAAGCAAATCACGCCACTTTGGCAGGGCATACCTTCCAACATGAGCTATGTTTGGCTCGAATTAATGGCGTTTTTGGTTCTATTGATGCAAACCAAGGGGATATGTTATTGGGATGGGATACAGACCAATTCCCTACAAATGTATATGAGGCAGCGCTGTGCATGACAGAAGTGTTAAAAGCCGGTGGCTTTACCAAGGGCGGCTTGAATTTTGATGCCAAGGCTCGCCGAGGTTCTTTTGAACATGCTGATATTTTTCATTCCTACATAGCGGGCATGGACACCTTCGCTTTAGGCCTGCGCCTGGCTTATAAAATAAAAGAGGACGGTCGAATTGATGACTTCACAGCCAACCGATATGCCGGTTACAAGAGCGGACTTGGCAGTGATATTGTAAGCGGCAAGGTTACAATGGAAGATCTGGAAGCCTACGCCTTGGAAAAAGGTGATGTCATTTCTACACTCAAGAGTTCCGGCCAAGAATATCTTGAAAATGTTATGAATTCCATTATGTTTAGTTAAAACCGACAATGCAGCTAACTTTTTACAAGGGAGGCAAGTATGGAACATTTAATTGGTATAGATATCGGCACTTCAGCTACAAAAACGGTTTTATTTAACGCAAAAGGTGAAATCGTGGCCGAATCTTCGGCCGAATACCCCTTATACCAGCCGCAAAACGGTTTTGCGGAACAAGAGCCTTCAGACTGGTGGGAGGCCACGCTTTCAAGCCTTAAGGCGGTAATGGATAAAAGCGGAGTCGCCAAAGAATCGGTTATGAGCATAGGGCTGTCGGGCCAAATGCATGGCTTGGTTATGCTTGATATTCAGGGGAAGCCCCTACGCAGATCCATCATTTGGTGCGATCAAAGGACGGCGGATGAGTGTGAGGAAATAAATCAAAAAGTAGGGCGGGAAAGGCTTATAGAAATAAGTGCAAATCCGGCCCTTACAGGTTTTACGGCATCTAAAATACTTTGGGTGCGCAATAACGAAGCAGATATTTATGATAAATGCCGCCATATTTTGCTTCCCAAAGATTATGTCCGCTATATGTTGACGGGTGAATTTGCTACGGAAGTGTCGGATGCATCGGGCATGCAATTGTTGGATATACCGGCCCGTAAATGGTCGGATGAGATTTTATCTAAACTTGATATAGACAAATCGCTTTTAGCAAAAGTATATGAATCCCCCCAAGTTACCGGCGGTTTAAGAGAAGAAGCTGCAAAGCTTACGGGCTTAAAGGCAGGCACACCGGTGGTTGGTGGGGCAGGGGACAATGCAGCGGCGGCAGTCGGCACGGGTGTTGTAAGTGACGGCAAGGCCTTCACAACCATAGGCACAAGCGGTGTTGTTTATGCCCATTCATCTAAAGTGACAATAGATCTAAAGGGTCGTGTTCATACCTTTTGCTGCGCAGTTCCCGGCGCCTGGCATTTAATGGGTGTTACACAAGCCGCCGGTCTTTCACGCAAATGGTTTCGTGATAATTTTTGCTCCGATGAAGTTGAGGCGGCAAGGGGTACTCAATATGACAGCTATGACTTGATGGATGCAAAAGCGGCTTCATCATCCATAGGTGCCAATCGTTTAATATACCTGCCCTATTTAATGGGTGAGCGTACCCCTCATTTAGATGCTTGGGCCCGTGGTGTATTTTTTGGCCTGTCTGCTATGCATACCAAGGCCGATATCCTGCGGGCCTTACTTGAGGGTGTATCTTTTTCACTTAAGGATTGTTTGACGGTTCTGGAAGAAACGGGGGTTAGTATCAGTGACATGGCCCTGTGCGGCGGCGGTGGGAAGAGTGAACTTTGGCGGCAAATTTTGGCAGATATATATGCCTGCCCGGTTAAAACAGTTCGGTCAAAAGAAAGTGCTGCCCTTGGCGCGGCAATTTTAGGAGGCGTTGGTGTAGGGATTTACCCAAATGTAGCCGACGCTTGCAAGGACTTGGTGGAATACGGCAGTATTTATGATCCTGTTTCAGAAAATACGGATGAATACTTAAAGTTTTATGAAATATATAAAGATTTATATCCGCGGATGAAAGACAGCTTCAAACGATTAGGGTCTGTGTGAAGAATTTTGAAGGTGAAAAATGTCAGTAGCAGCTATTGTAGCCGAATATAATCCCTTTCATAAGGGGCACGCCTATCAGCTTGAAAAAACAAAGCAGGCGGGTTTTGAGCAAGTTGTTGCGGTTATGAGCGGCAATTTTGTTCAGCGCGCCGAGCCTGCCTTAATGAATAAGCATGCCAGGGCCAAGGCCGCGGTAAAAAACGGGGTTGACCTGGTAATCGAATTGCCTACACCCTGGGCCACTGCCGGTGCTATGTTTTTTGCACGCGGTGCCATTCATTTATTGGGGTCTCTGGGTTTTGTGGACACAATCAGTTTCGGTAGCGAAAGCGGGGACACAAAGCTTGTTAAAAAGGCGGCCCGGGCCGTGGATTGTGCAAGTGTAAACAGCGGGCTCATAGGTGAACTGATGGCGCAAGGCAACAGCTTTGCCCGTGCGCGCGCCCTGGTGGTAGAATCTTTGTTTGGGCCCCAAATCGCTCAAGTTTTGGCAAGCCCAAATGATAACCTGGCACTTGAGTATGTTCGTGCCGCCGAGACCTTGGGCTTGCACTTTGATTTCTTGGCGACAAAGCGAAAGGGGGCGGGGCATGATCAAGCGGGCATATTTGAGGGTTTTGCCAGCGCTTCGCAAATACGGCAAAATGTTGCCTTGGGTGAGAGCATTGAAGCCCTCTTACCGGCCGCATCTTATGAAGTTTTTAAAGAAGAATTTGAAAATTTTAGGGCATCGGCCGATTATAAAAAGTTGGAAGCGGCCGTCTTATATGCTCTGCGCTCTAAAACAGCTGCCGACATAGCCAAAGTGCCGGATATTTCTGAAGGAATTGAAAATCGCATACATTTTGCCGCAAGCCAAGCAGTAAGCTTGGAAGATTTATTTGAAAAAGCCAAAGCTAAAAGATACAGTCATGCAAGAATAAGGCGGATTGTATTGCATGCGTTTTTAGGCATAGAGGCAAGCCAAACCGAAGGGCTGCCACCCTACATAAGAATTTTAGCCATCGGTGATGGGGGAAAATCGCTTTTAAAGCAGGCTGCCCAAAGCGCCAAGCTGCCCCTTGTGATGCGGGCCGCCGATGTCAAAGGGCTGGATGAAAAATCAAAAGCGCTTTTTGCCCTGGAAAGCCGTGCGACGGATATATATAACATCAGCTTGCCGAAAATCTTACCGTCAGGCAGCGATTACAGGGCTGAAATTTTTGTTTCTTGATTTTTGGGGAGGGAATAATGAGGCTTGAGTTGAGGGTAATTAGCGACAGAGGCCGGCAAAAATTTACAATTGAGGCCGGCGAAAACCTTCTGGATGTTTTAAGTCGTTACGGATACGATATAGGGGCCGTTTGTGGGGGTAAGGCAAGCTGTTACAAATGCAAGGTTGAATTTGTAGACCCCGTGAAGCCACCGACTCCCAAAGATATAAGCGGATTGAGCAAAAAAGAGCTTGATGAAAATATAAGGCTGGCCTGTGCAAACTTTATTTGGGAAGACAGCACCGTCAGGGTGAAAGACGCTTCAAAAATGGAAGTTTTATTGGCAGCAAAAGAGCCTGAAATTCGGCAACAAAGCACATCGGGCCATGAGCACCTTGTGGTGGACATAGGCACGACTACCCTGGCCTTGGTTTTGGTAGACAGCAGCGGCAAGGTGATAGAGGCGCATGGCCGGAAAAATGCACAAGCGCCTTACGGGGCCGATGTAATTTCACGCATTAAACATGCTTCCCAAGGCGGTTTGCCCGACTTAAACAAGGCAATAATCGGGCAAATAAATCTAATCTTAAAATCAATGAAAAATCTAAACCTTGATCGCCTTACTTCCATGACGGTGCTGGGCAATACAACAATGCTGCATTTGTTTTTGGGTAAAGACTGTTCGGGCTTGGGCTTTCACCCTTATCAAGGTGAATTTCTGGCCACACAAGAAACCCGAGGGAAGGCTTTGGGTTTGGATCTTGATTTGCCGGTAAAAACAATGCCCAACATTTCAAGTTTCGCGGGTTCGGATTTGACCGCCGGTATTTTAAGCCTGACGGATAAGAGTGAAAAATACAAGCTTTTGGTTGATCTGGGCACCAATGCGGAGATAGCACTCTTTAAGAAAGATAAGTTTTTCGCCGCTTCTGCAGCCGCAGGTCCGGCTTTTGAAGGTGCAGGCATTAAGCAGGGCATGCCCGCCATAGCGGGTGCAATCAGCTCTTTCAGCTTGGTCAACGGTGTAACACGGATTAAAACAATCGGCAACCTCTTACCTGTCGGAATTTGCGGTTCGGGTCTTATTGACATTGTAGCTCAATTGCTGGAAAATCGTCTTCTGGACGAGACCGGGCATATGTTGCTGGGTCCGCAATTTGAAGTGGCGGAAAATGTTTATATCTATGCGGAAGATATTAGGGAAATGCAGTTGGCCAAAGCGGCAATAGCGACAGCGGTGGACATGTTGATCGCGGCCGCCAATGTGGATTTTGACGATATAGAAAAGGTATATTTGAGTGGGGGCTTCGGCTCTTATATAAACGCCGCAAATGCCGCTCGTATAGGGCTTATACCAAAAGAATTGAGCGATAAAATAAAAGTCGCAGGCAACACAGGCTTGTCTGGTGGCATACTTTTTGCGACAGATGAAAAAAAACGAGCACTGGCCGAAAAAATAGCGGCAAGTGCTACTTATATAGATTTGGCCCAAAATGCCGAGTTTTCCCAAAAATATATTGATTACATAATGTTTTAATTTATTCAACCGGGCTGCCGTAACAAAAGTCGGCATCCGATTCTTCAATAAAAACCTTGCAAAAACTGCCGGCTTCCGGGTGCCCGTCCCTTATTTTCACAGGGGTATAGTTGGCAGAGAAACCTTGAGCATAACCTTGTCGGTCTTCACCCTCCACAAGTATTTCAAGAGTCCGCCCAAGTTGGCTTTCTAAAAAAGCAGAGCGTATATCTTTTGCCGCCGCAGCCATTTTTTGGCTGCGTTCTTCCTTTTGCACCTTGGTCAGCCGCTCTTTCATTTTGGCGGCAGCCGTTCCGGGGCGCGGGGAATAGGGGAAAACATGTACTTTTTCAAAAGCCATATGCCTTACAAAGTTTAAGGATTCTTGAAAATCAAACTCGCTCTCACCGGGGAAACCAACCATTACATCGGTTGTTATGGTGCAGTCTTCAAAGCTTGAGCGTAAACTTTTGCAAATCTCCTCATACTCTCGGGTCGTGTAGCCTCGGTTCATGTTTTTAAGGGTTTTGTTGCATCCGCTTTGCAAGGAAAGATGAAAGTGTGGGCAAAGTTTTGTGAGGCCTGCTAATTTGCTTATGAGCCGCGCGGTCATAGCTTGCGGTTCCAGTGAACCCAAGCGAACGCGTTTAATAGCGTCAAAAGCACAAGCGGCTTCAACCGCCTCGTAAAGCGATGCACCCAAATCGCTGCCATAGGCAGAAAGGTTTATTCCGACCAAGACCAGTTCTGAAAAGCCGGCAGAGGCAAGGGAACTCATTTCTGCCTTTAATTTTTCCAAAGGCTTTGAACGGACTCGACCGCGAGCGTAAGGTATTATGCAATAAGAGCAAAATCGGTCACAGCCGTCTTCTATTTTAAGGACGGCGCGGCTGCGTTGGTTGAAGCCTTTAATGGCAGTATCACCGAAGAGGTCACCGCTTTTGTGCGGTGAAATCAGGGTTCGCCCTTGGCCGAAAACAAAATATTCTTCTATTAGTTCAAACAAATCATCATAGTTACGGTTGCCCATGATAATATCGGCCTGGGGCAAAGAGGCGGAACTTTCCGGGTAGGCTTGCGGCATGCAACCTGTCAAAATCACCAAGCTGTCGGGGCTCTGTTTTTTAAATCTGCGTACAGCCTGCCTGGTTTTTCTATCGCTTTCTGCGGTAACCGTGCATGAGTTAACTATGTAAATATCGGCAGTTTCACCCACAGGCACAAAATCGTAGCCCTCGGCGGCAAAAGCTTCCAACATTGCCTGGCTGTCATATTGGTTGACCTTGCAACCCAAAGTATAGAAAGAAACCTTCATAATAAACTCCAGTCAAATACATTGCCTTGATTATACAATAAAGCTCAAAAGCCTTCAATCGGCCCTCCCTAAAAGTAAGTGTCAAGTAAACATTGGCAAAATATTCCTTTTGCTAAAAAATCAGTAAAAGCTTTGCAATTAAGGGTTACGTCTGACCGCGGTCAGGCTTAACCGCACAACAATTATGCTTTTGATTCCCTTGTCAAGGTCAGGTAGTATTTTTCGAGTTTGTTTTAA
>JAAYSC010000023.1 GCA_012524025.1 Clostridiales bacterium
ATTCCGCGCTTAACAACCATACTCCTGCTCAGGTCGCAGGTTTGAACCTTGTAAAAAAACAAAAGCGGAGGTATCTGATTGTCGCTTGATTTTGTGCCCATTCTTTCATTTTAACTTTACAGAGCCATTAAAAACATTATTAAGACAACATCATACACGGTAAGTATATCAAGTAAAGACAAAAAACACAACAAGCGACACAAATAAAATTTGTGTCGCTTGTAATTTAGTTGATTTTCATAATTTCCGGCTACTAAACTTGTTTACATTGTAGCTTAACAGTTCTTAATCATAGTTTATTACTATCGGTTTGCCGCTTTTAGAAGATTCTTTTGCGGCCAAGGCGACTAACAGAGAATTTAAACCGTCTTTTATGCCCACCGGTGAAGTTGTATTTTTCGATATAGCTTCCATAAATTGGGTCATCTCATCAACAAAAGACTGCATATAGCGTTCAAGGAAAAAATAGAGCGGTTTATCGGACGAGATGTTATCGGCATTCCACAGACTTACATTGGTAGGCTTGTCATTTTCAGCCACAGCCGCACCTTTTGAGCCAAAAACTTCCACGCGTTGGTCATAACCGTAGGCCGCCTGTCTGCTATTATCAATTACGCCGATAGCCCCATTTGCAAATTTTAAGCTTATGACAGCGGTGTCAACATCACCGGCTTCACCTATTGCGGGGTCTACTAAACAAGTTGCGTTGGCAAAGACTTCGACAATCTCGCTGTCAGCCAAAAACCTTGCCATGTCAAAATCGTGAATTGTCATATCTAAAAACATACCGCCCGAAACCGCTGAATATTCTGCCGGCGGCGGAGCCGGGTCGCGCGAAGTTATTTTTATAACATGAACATCACCAATTTCACCGGCTTGCACAAGATTTTTGATATGGGCAAAATTATGATCAAACCTTCTGTTAAAACCCACTTGAAAGAAAACATTGTTTTTTTCAACAGCTTCCCCCACTTGAAGTACTTTTTCAGGTGTTAAGTCAACAGGTTTTTCACAAAAGATGTGTTTGCCCTTTTGGGCAGCTTTAACCGCGATATCGGCATGTGTATCGGTTGAAGAACAAATTAAAACCGCATCAATCAAAGGATCGTCTAAAAGTTCTTCATGGTTTTCATAAACTTTTTCAATGCCGAGTTCTTCGGCAAAATCACTTAAGCCGTCTTTTATTATATCGGTAATTCCTAAAACTTTTGCGCCCGGTATGTGGTAGCTGATAGATTTTGCATGCAATCTCCCAATTCTTCCCGCTCCGATAATTCCAATATTAATTTTACCCATATTGTTCACCTCTATTATTTTATCAAACTATACCACATCAAAAAACTGATGACAAGCCTCTGCAAACTATTGCTTGAAAGCAAAACATAAAAAATATATAATGTTTGATACATAGTTGATTAAATATAAGGAGGACATAGTAAATGTTAATAAAGGGACCTGATACTTTCCCCTACGGCGTAACCTCTATCACTCAGCGAAACGATAAGAGCCAAAACACGCTAATGGATTTTAATATTATCCGCTTGGCTGAAGGTGGTGTTTATAAGGATAACGAAGCCTTAGAGCGTGCTCTTTTACTTATTGAGGGTAAAATAAGCCTTTCGTGGGGCGACAAAGAAGTCGTGATCGATAGGAAAAACTGCTTCGATTTTTCCCCTTGGGTCCTGCATTTGCCCTCCGGGGTTGAATTCACCGCCAAGGCTGAAAAAGAATCGGAACTGGCCTATATGGCTACTGAAAACAGTTCAACATTTGATGCAAAGTTATACAGTCCCCAAGACTGTGCAAGCGAAAATCGCGGTGCCGGCACCATGCGCGAAGCATCAACCAGGATTGTAAGGACTGTTTTTGATTTTTCAAACGCCCCTTATTCTAAACTTGTTCTGGGTGAAGTAATCGGCTTCCCCGGCAAGTGGTCCAGTTACCCTCCCCACCATCATCCACAACCAGAAATTTATTTTTATAAATTTCTACCTGAAAACGGCTATGGGTTTTCGCAGCTAAACGACTCTGCGCTTATGACAAAGCACAACAGCACTGTCTTGATTGTTGAGGATGAAACACACCCGCAAGTAACCGCACCGGGCTATGCCATGTGGTATTTATGGGTTATAAGGCACTTAGACGACCGGCCTTATATTACCCCTACTTTTATTGACCAACACCTTTGGGTGACTGACCAGGCGGCTGATATTTGGCCAAAAGACACAGACATAAAATAAGAAATGTAAAGGGTGGTTTTTATGAGGCTTACAGTTTCCCAAGCGTTGATAAAATTTTTGGATAACCAGTATATTGCTTTCGATGGTGAAGAGGAAAAATTTGTTGAGGGTGTCTTTGGCATATTCGGCCATGGATGTGTTGTAGGTGTCGGCCAAGCATTAGAGCAAGGTGGGCATGGTTTGCGCTACTACCAGGGCCATAACGAACAAGGTATGGCTCATGCCGCTATTGCATATGCCAAGCAAAAAAACAGAAGAGCTATAATTCCCTGCGTTTCTTCTATAGGCCCCGGGGCTTTAAATATGGTTACGGCAGCAGGCACCGCAACTGCCAACCGTATTCCCCTTTTGCTTCTGCCGGGTGACACTTTTGCCAATCGACAGCCTGACCCCGTTTTGCAACAAATTGAGCAAAGCAACAACTACACAACAACAGCCAATGATGCCTTCAAGCCCGTTTGCAAGTATTGGGACAGAATTAACAGACCCGAGCAACTAATGACGGCTATGTTAAACGCAATGCGTGTTCTTACCGATCCGGCACAAACCGGTGCGGTTTGTATCGCCTTGCCGCAAGATGTTGAAGCGGAAGCATTTGACTTTCCCGAATATTTTCTTGAGAAGAGAGTTTGGCACATTGATAGAAGACCGGCCTGCAACCGTGAAATAGAGGCTGCCGGTTCCTTAATCGCTCAATCTAAAAAACCCTTAATGATTGTTGGCGGTGGTGTAGCTTATTCCGAAGCTTGGCAAACAGCTCAATATTTTGCTGAAAGAGGCAATATTCCCTTTAGTGAAACTCAAGCCGGCAAAGGGCTTATACGCTGGGACCACCCTTTGAATTTAGGCGGAATTGGGGTTACAGGCGGCCCGGCCGCCAACAAAATTGCCAAAGAGGCTGATTTAATAATTGCGGTTGGAACCAGATTATCTGATTTTACCACTGCTTCAAAGTGGCTCTTCCAAAACCCCAATGTTAAAATATTGACAATCAACTTATGTTCCTTAGACGCTTTTAAAATGGATGCAACCCCTATAATCGCCGATGCCAAGTCAGCTCTTTTGGATTTGACCGTTCTTTTGGATGAGTTGAACTATGTGTCTTCATGGGGTCATGAGTTGAACTCTGTTAAAGATGAATACACATTTGAAATAAATGAACGCTACAGTGAAGAGTTGGAAGGCGGTTTGTCACAAACAAGAGCACTGGGCCTTATTAATGACTTTGTTGATGAAAGTGCAGTTATTGTTGGGTCTTCCGGCAGCCTCCCGGGTTGTCTTCAGAGGTTGTGGCGGTCCGGTTTGCCTAAAACTTACCATATGGAATATGCTTTCTCTTGCATGGGCTATGAAGTGTGTGGCAGTTTAGGTGTTAAATTAGCTCAACCCCAAAGCGAGGTTTATGCTATGGTTGGCGATGGGAGCTTTTTAATGCTACACAGCGAGCTTTATACCGCAATTCAAGAAGGCTTAAAAATTAATATTCTCTTGTTCGACAACTACGGTTGGGGCTGTATAGAAGGCCTTCAAAATGAACAAGGCACTGACACTTTTGGCACACAATTTACGGCCCGAAACTGTGAAACAGGGCTTCTTGACGGCCCCGTGGTACCGATTGATTTCGCAAAAATTGCCGAGGGTTACGGTTGCAAGAGCTATAGAGTAAACAACGCCCAAGAACTGCAGGCTGCCCTAAAGGATGCAAAGAACCAAACCAAATCAACCCTGATTGACATAAAGGTTCTGCCCGGGAGCATGAGTTCGGGGTATGGAGCATGGTGGCGTGTAGGAGTGGCAGAAGTTTCTGAAAGCCAAGCTGTTAAAGATGCCTACAATGCCATGAATGAGAATATTAAACGCGCAAGGTTATATTAAGGAGGATTAGATATGCTATTAAACCCCCAAAAAGTTAAATTAGCCATTGCACCAATTGCTTGGACAAATGATGACTTACCCGATTTGGGTGCGGAAAACACCTTTGAACAATGCATTAGCGAAATGGCACTTGCCGGATTTTCCGGCTGTGAGGTTGGCAATAAATACCCCAAGGATATTTCCGTTTTAAAGAAAAAACTCTCTTTGAGAGGTCTGCAAATTTGCAATGCCTGGTTCTCGTCTCATCTTCTTGGTGAAGGATATGAAAAGACCATAGCCGCCTATAAAGAGCACATGAACTTTTTAAAGGAGCTTGGTGCAAAGGTAATTGGTGCTTCGGAACAATCAAACAGCATCCAGGGCAAAGACCTAAATATTTTCAAGAACAAGCCTACATATGATGAAGAGCAGTGGAAAAGACTAATTGAAGGCTTTAATGAAATGGGCAGGTTGGCCAATGAAAAAGGTATGTACTTTACAATCCACCACCATATGGGTACGGGAGTTCAGACTGCTGAAGAAATCGATTACCTGATGGCAAATACTCAAGAGGATCTTGTTTACTTGCTTTATGACACCGGCCATTTAGCCTTTGCGGGGGAAGATTCAATTGCTGTATTAAACAAGCACATTAAACGCATAAAGCATGTTCATTTAAAGAGTATCAGAAATTCAAAATTGGAGTCAGCCAAACAAAAGGGCTTAAGCTTTTTGCAGGCTGTGCGCTCCGGTGTCTTTACCGTGCCCGGTGACGGTGACTATGATTTTGTGCCTGTCTTTGAAATTTTAGCCCAAAACAATTATGAAGGTTGGATTGTTGTCGAAGCCGAGCAGGACCCCGCCTTGGCAAATCCCTTTGAATATGCCAAACTTGCACGCACTTATATAAAAGAAAAAACAGGTTTATAAGAAGGAGGAAATTTTGAATCAAGAATTGAAATTCTTTTTGATTACAGACACCCACTATTATGCTTATGAAAAACTGGGTTACTCTGACGATAAAGATCAAAAATGCATGAACGAAAGCGGTGCAATCATAGATGCCGTTTTTGAAAAATTCCTTCAAGAAGATGAAATAGATATAATTCTCATTGCCGGTGATCTGACTAACAACGGTGAGGTTGACAGCCACAAAGGTTTTATTGAAAGACTAAACCGTTTAAAAGAGGCAGGAAAAAAAGTATATGTTATAACTGCGACACATGATTACGGCTTGAGAGAAATTTCAGACGGTGAGAGTGTGGGTAAAGATGACGGCAAGGTTTTAAGAAGTGATTTGCGCGACCTATATCTTGACTTTGGTTTTTCGTCGGCAATTGCAGAGCACAAGTCTCTTTCCTATGTTGCTCAACTTGCCCCCGGGTTCAGGCTTTTAGCTTTGAATGATGATGGTGACGGAAGGAGCTTTTGCGGTTATGACCAAGATCAATTAGATTGGATATTAAACCAAATCAAAGAAGCTCAAGATGCCGGTGATTTTATTTTTGCCATGACTCACCACCCCATGCTCCCCCCCACTCCCATGTATCCTCTTATAAGCGAGAGAGATATGCTGGGGAACTACAAAGAGGTTGCAAAAATCTTGGCGGATGCCGGTTTACAGATTATATTTACAGGCCACACTCACATTGTAAATATTGGTTCTATGGTAACGGATAAAGGTAATGAGATTTGGGATGTAAATACAGGCTCCCTTGTGGGTTACCCCACCCCTATCAGAAGAGTTGAGATCAATAATTCCCAAATGCAAATCACAACCGAGAGGATCGAAGACTTTGAATGGGATCGCAAAGGAATGGGTGCCCAAGAATACTTGGCGGCTCATTTCGATTCCTATTTAGGCGACCTTTTTGATTCCATGGCCAATGATTTTGAGCGCTTTACACAATTAGCCGTTGGTTTTAGTTTGGAAAGAGAAAAGGCTGAAAAGTTTAAGATACCCATTAAGTTCACAGGTAAAATCTTACAGAAACTGACGCTTGGGCATCTTTCAAAGCTTTTATTTGTCAGCAGAAAAGTAGACAAAAGCGTAAAAGATATTTTATTGAAAGATTTGATTCTTGAAATAGTAAGGAATATTTTCTCAGGAAACGAACATTATTCACCCGATACTCCCATGCATCAGGCTTTGATTTTGATGATTGGGCGTTTAAGCAAGCTTGTTCCCGGTTTAAAGAAGAAAGGCTACCCTCTTGACGACTTGCCTGATTTTGTCAGCAGTTTGATTTATGACCCAACGCCGGACCATGAAGCTCTTATACCACTTAAATGAACAAAGTAAGCATAAAAGAAAGCCTCTGAAAAATCAGAGGCTTTCTTAATTTTAATTTACCAGGAGCGTATAACCTTAGGTGACGCAAAAATTTCTTCAAGCTTACTGACAAATGGCTCAAGGGCTACAAAATCATAGGCCCTATGGTCAAAGGCAATGCAAATCGGTAATACTTTCCTGATCTCGGCCTTGCTGCCTTCCTCGCTTTTCACAACCCTCGGAACTTCAATCAGAGGACAAAGCGCAATTGCCAAAATCTGTGGCGGAATAATTTCTAACAGATTAACCTTAAGGTCAACTTCCCTCATTATTGAACCGATGTTGGTTACCACCAAGGTCCCTCTGCGAACATCCTCCAGGGTCAAGCGCTCTGTTTCGGGGATTGCATAGTAGTCTCTTTTCTTTTCACCCTTTAATGGATGGACCTTGTCTCTGCCTATTCTGCCTGCAAACAAGCGCCTAAAGACCAAAATAGGCTTAAATTCTTTAAGTTCATCCATCGATTGATCGAAAGCCAACCTATAATAGAGCTCATCAAAATTTGTTTTCTTTGCTCTACGCCTGATATCTGTTGCAAAATCATTGATTTCAACCAGGCTTTTTTTATTGGCATTCTTTAAGTTAACCGTCACGGTTGTGTCTTCGTCTACCTTGCTGGGTATAGAAATATTAATTTCTTCAATGGTATCAATACTGCCCCGTGAGCTCTGCTTATTATATTTCAAATAAGCGTTTAGATGAGGGGCCGCCTTGAGCGCCTCAACAATGGCCTTGAGCAAAAGGGTGTTTAATGTAATGTTTGCTTCGGGTAAATGCTTTTCTTTTAGGGCTCTATATTCGGCAATAAACTCCGTAACATCCGGTTCGTATGTAAAGGAGACATGTGGTACATTGTCCCAACTGTCAACCGTTACATGGGCAATAATCTTCCTAATTATGCCGAAGCGTTCACGAGTGTAGTTAAGCCCTTTCCAGGCCCCCTTTTTACCAACAAGAGCTTGAGCTCTTTGGTTATTTTTCATTTTTCTTTTGGTTTCCTCATTCTTTCTTTTAGCTGAATTTAGGCATCCAATCCCCATGAACTTCAATGAGTTCGTCACACATTTCAACGATCTTATCAAGTGTTAACTCACTTGAGGCATGCGGGTCTAACATAACCGCATGGTAGATATGCTCTTTTTTCAAGGTTTTTGCAGCTTCAATTGTAAGCATCTGAACATTAATATTGGTCATATTCATTGCGGCTAACTGAATGGGTAAGTTGCCTTGATAGCATGGCTGAATCCCATAATTGTCTACTAAACAAGCAACCTCTACACAGGCTTCCTTGGGTAAATTTGGAATCATGCCGTTGTTGATGACATTGCCGCCGATTTTATAAGGTTGGCCTGTTACAATTGATTCCATGATGTATGAAGCATACTCTCCTGTTCTTCTATGCTTGATGTCACCGCTTGTATACCTAAGTTTATCCTTGTCCCAGCGTTTAATTTGTTCTACACAACGGCGAGGATATTCATCAAGTGGAATATTATAACGTTCTATAAGCTCGGGATAGCTGTTTTTTATAAAAAAGTTATTGTATTCGGCATTGTGTTCACTCGATTCGGTACAGTAGTAGCCCAGGCGGCGAATATACTCATACCTAACCAGGTCGTGATGGTCGGTAATACCACTTTCTAAAACTTCGATTGCACGCTTTCTTATTTCCGGATAAAGGTCGGTACCGTCCGAATCATAAAGTTCCAGAAGCCAACCCATGTGGTTCACGCCTGCGATTTTTTCTTTCAAAGGCAGTTCATAATCAATATCAAGGTTATCCAAAAGCCCACGGGAGCAACCTTGAACACTGTGGCAAAGACCGATTGTTTTAACATCGGTATAGCGGAGCATGTAACCGGTAAGCATGGCCATGGGGTTAGAATAATTCAGCATCCAAGCGTTTGGGCAAACTTCTTCTATATCATCTGCAAAGTCTTTCATGACCGGAATCGTTCTGAGAGCTCTGAAAATCCCTCCTACGCCATAGCTATCTCCTATAGTTTGGCGCAAACCGTACTTTTTGGGCACCTCAAAATCGGTTATGGTGCAAGGATCATAACGACCTATTTGAATTGCATTTACTACAAAATCCGCACCTCGTAAGGCGTCCTTCCTGTTTTCAACATCATGGTATTTGAAAACTTTAGCCCTGTTCTCATTAATATTTTTGTTTAGTGCGTTTACCATTATAAAAGATTCTTCCAAGCGCTCTGCATCAATGTCATAAAGTGCTATTTCACAATCTCTTAATGCTTCGGACAACATTGAGTCACCAAGAACATTTTTGGCAAAAACCGAACTGCCTGCTCCCATAAAAGTAATTTTCATTTTAAATCTACTTCCTTTCGTTTGTTGAATATATATATACGACACGGTCGCATAATTCTATTTGTTTTCGAAAACTTCTTGCGCTATTGCAACACCGGAAATGGCATCTGCCGCATAGAAATCGGCGCCGATTTGACTTGCATAATCTTTCGTTATGACTGCTCCGCCAACCATTACCTTGCAGTCTGCGCCCTCACGCTTTAAAATTTGAATTATATCTTTCATCAATGGTGCGGTGGTAGTCATTAATGCACTTAAGCCCAGGAGCTTAATCTTTTCTTGTTTTACGGTATCGACAATTAGTCTGCAATCAACATTGCTGCCTAAATCAAGAACTTCATAACCGTAATTTTCAAGCATCACTTTTGCAATATTTTTACCAATATCATGTATATCACCTTTAACTGTTGCAATAAGTACCCGCTCTTTTGTTTTTTGTTTTTGACCGGATTCTTCTAACTTTTCTTTTATTGCTTTAAAGGCGCTTTGGGCTGCTTCGGCACTTTTAATCAGCTGGGGCAAAAACAGCGTCTTTTTTTCAAAACCATCTCCTACATCATTTAGAGCCGGAACCAAAATTTCTGTTACTAATTTTTGTGGTGGGTTTTCTGTCAAAAGTTCTACCGTCAATTCATAAGCCCTTTGCGCTTGACCGTTTTTTATTGCATCAAACAAGGGTGGTCTTTTTACAGGCTCTTCAATGTTTAAATTACCCTCGCTTGTTAAACTTTTCACATAATTGCTGTACTCAAGGCATTGCGAGTCAATACCTATTAAGGCCATATGTGAGAAATAAGTGTTCATCATCGCCTTTGATTCAGGATTAATTATGGCAAGATCCAACCCGCGATACAAAGCCTGAGCGAAAAATGTAGCATTAATTATATCGCGTTCGGGCAAACCAAAAGAAACATTTGAAATACCTAAAACTGTTTTCACACCAAGCTTTTCTTTAACCAAAGCTAATGCGTCCAAGGTCACTTGTGCTGCATCGGAAGCCGCACCAACCGTCATTGTCAGTGTATCAATGATTATGTCTTTTTTGTCTATACCGAAAGACATTGCTCTTTCAATAATTTTACAAGCAATGTCAAATCGGCCCTGTGCGCTTTGAGGTATCCCATTGTCGTCTAAAGTAAGGGCGACCAAGACGCCACCGTATTTTTTTATCAAAGGTAAGATTGTATTTAAATCTTCTTCTTTACCGCTTACGGAATTCACCAAAGCTTTTCCGTTATAAATACGCATGCTACTTTCTAAAGCAAGCGGATCGGCCGAGTCCAGCTGTAGTGGAAGGGAAATAGAAGTTTGCAATTCTTTTACGGCTTTGGTTAACACTTCTGCTTCTTCAAGGCCGGGGGTTCCGACATTTACATCTAAAATATGCGCGCCCGATGACACTTGCTCCAGGCCTAAATCAACAAGATAATCATAATCTTCTTCAAATAATGCTTCTTTAAGGCGCTTCTTCCCGGTGGGATTGATCCGTTCGCCTATAATCAGCGGTTTAGGCCCGATAAGACAAGATTTAGAATAGGAAGATATTAGGGTAAAGTCTTTTGCCGAGGGTGATGTATATGGTATACCCAAGCAGGCCACCATAGTTTGTTTTAAATGTTCGGGCGTGGTGCCACAGCAGCCCCCTAAAATGTGTGCCCCCATTTTTGCAATTTCAGACATTGTTTTTGAGAAATCAAGAGGATTTGATGAGAAAACAGTTTCCCCGTTTACAATGGTTGGCATGCCGGCGTTGGGCATAATCAGCACCGGTATGGAAGCAAATGTCATAAACTCTTCAACAAATTCAAGCATTTTATCAGGGCCAAATCCGCAGTTTACACCCAGGGCATCTACGCCCAAGCCCTCAAGAAGGGCAACTGCAGCCAAGATATCTCCACCTGTGAGCAACTTGCCGTTTTCATCGAAGGAAAAAGAAGCAAGAATAGGCAAATCGGTGTTTTCTTTCGCGGCTAAAACAGCCGCTTTCATTTCGTAGGTATCGGTCATGGTTTCAATAATTATTAAATCGGCACCATGCTTTGCACCGAAAACAATTTGCTCTTTGAAAGTTTCATAAGCTTCATCAAAGGTCAAATCACCGAGTGGTTCCAAAAGCCTGCCCGTAGAACTAACATCCAAAGCAATGTAGGCCTTCTTATCTCTGTCAGTGTTCATGATCGCTTTTTTAGCATTGGTCAAGGCAGCCAAAACAACCTCTTCAGTATCCAAACCGGAATTTTTAAGTTTAATTCTATTGGCTCCAAAGGTGTTTGTTGTGATAACATCACAACCTATTTTTAAGTAGGCTTCGTGTATGGAAACGATTGTTTGTGGGGCAGAAATATTCATGGATTCGGGCAGCTGGCCTGCAGGCAAACCGTTGGCTTGCAGGTAGGTACCCATGGCCCCGTCAATAAAAATTCTTTTTGTTTTCAATAATTGTCTGAAACTCAAGAACAATCCCCCATTTAAGTTATATCAAGCCCTAATATAGACGATAGATTCAAAAGAATATTATGCGCTATATCCGGCTTATTCATGGTATAAAGATGAATACCTCTAACACCGTTTGCAATTAAATCCACAATTTGTTCGGTAGCATAAACAATGCCGGCCTGCTTCAAAGATTCGGGCTGATCACCAAATTTGTCCAATATAGCCTTGAACTTCGGTGTTAAAGAAGTACCTGACATTTCAAGGATTCTGTTTATTTGGTTTTTGTTTGTAACCGGCATTACTCCGGCACTTATCGGGATGTCAATCCCCTTTCTCAAAGCATTATACATGAAGGAATATAAGACATTATTGTCAAAAAACATTTGTGTAACTAAAAAATCACAGCCGCTGTCAACCTTGGCTTTTAAATATTCCAAGTCTTTATCTTTATTGTCAGACTCGACATGCCCTTCCGGATAGCAAGCGGCGCCAATGCAAAAACAACCCATCGCGGCCGCCTCTTCAACCAGTTGATAGGCATACTTATAGTGGACAGCATTGGGGAAGCGGTGGTTTTCGGGAATGTCCCCTCTTAAGGCCAATATATTATTGATTTTGCTTTCTTTAAGTTTTTTCAAATGATCGGAAACTTCGCTTTTTGTTGAGGAAACACAAGTCAGGTGAGCTAAAGCAGTGGTTGACAAGTCATTTTGCAACATAGAAGCAATTTTTATGGTATTCTTTGATGTACCGCCGCCTGCGCCGTATGTGACACTGATAAAATCCGGCTTATAGCTTGAAAGTGTTTTTACTGCATTCGAAACGGAAGCGAAGGCCGAGTCAGCCTTTGGCGGAAACACTTCTAAAGAAAGTGTTACATCTTGTTGAGCAAACATTTTATCAATACGCATTTTATCACCTCAAAGCAGTGCTGATAATTATACAAGATTCAGTGCCTTATTTCAATAAAAAGCAGAGCATTGGGTCAGGAAGGAATATTACTCTATCAGACAAAGTAATGTTAGCATGATATTAAGCTTTTGTCAAATAAAAAACGGTGGTCAGTTTTGACCACCGTTTTTAGGCAAAAAGTCTTATTTATATTCTTCGTAGTTTCTGAAAATATCTTCGTCATAAACATAGTCTTGGTCTTTGTCATGCAAGGGGTACCAGACTTGTGCAAAGAAGGGGTTGAGACGCGCTTCTTCGTCATAGCGCCAAGGCCAAGGTAACTCTTCCGGGCACCAGTGACCACCTTTTAAGACAAGATTTGGTGTCATTTCAAAAACATTGCCTCTGGCACTTTCCCATTTCAAGGGTGTAAACAAGTCACCTTTTACCATCTCTGTCGACAAGCACTTTCCGCCACGGAATTCGGCTGCCTTTTTCATGTCTTCAAGGTCAAGCTCGCTTGTGGGCTTGCTTTCGTCATAACCATGGTCAAGCAATTCGACTTCTTCGGTGGGCCTTTCAATTTTAAAGGTATCCCATCCGCCGATCTTTTCCCATTTTTCCTTTGAGCCGAAGAAGGCAGTAATATGCTCTTGGTCATTATTTTTGATCCAATACATCGTACCGAAATCTTTTACCATTGTCATGCGCTTCATGCCCAGGTGCTTTATAAGGGCCGAAGGAACAATTTTCGAAAGCTTAAAGAACCAAGGCACACCTTGTGAAAGTTTCTTAAAGTAATCTGCTATGGTAATATTCTCTCTAAAATTCAAGTAATCGTTTAAGACATCAGAGTCCGCATACCACTGGCCATGGAAATTCTGGATAATAAACCAGTTGGGGTCAAAGATTTTCCTGGGATCTGACAAGCCAATGGCTTCCAATAAGTATTGTTCAAATTCAAAGTTGGTTACCCTGAACTCTTTACCGCTGCCGATATTGTAGAATCTTCTCCAAAATTCATCGGGCACATTCTCATCGCAAACATTAAGGAGCAAGCGACCGGAATCTTCAACCGTTGCCCATTCAAGAACACCATTGAAGGGAACATGATACATTATTGGATCGTAGTTTTTCAAAATACCGGGATAAAGGATACCCGACTGCCTTAAAGAAACCCAATATCTTAAACCGGATTCTGCAAAAATTGCTTCGGCCTTGGTTTTACTGATTGCATAGTGGTCATAAACACTGATTTTGATGGGATCGCCTGTTCTTGCCCAGTGAATGGGAGGATTGCGGTCACCGGTCTGTGCTACGGTGCCGATATAAACAACCTTGATTGCATTGGGATCTGGTTGTGCTTTTACAGCGTCAACAATATTTTGGGCTGCTGTAATATTAGTTTTTTGAGTGCGTTTGGGATAATAATCGGCTGCCGGAGAAACCATTCCCCCAACATGTAGGACATAGTCGGACCCGGTCACGCATTCCAAAATATCTTCATAGTTAATAAGGTCGCCCCAAACCAGTTTTACGCTTGGGTCATTTTCGTATTCCTTGAACATTTCCTTGTTTTTGTCGCTGCCTCTGTTAAGCAGGACAAGGTTGTACTTGTCTCGACGAGCGTAAAGTTCTTGGAAGCCTGCCCATCCCATGTTACCGGATGACCCGGTAAGAAAGACTGTTTTTTTCTGAGCCATTTCAAAATCCCCCTATATGAATTTTAATGATAATATCATAACTAAACACAAATTACAATTGTTTAGTTAAAAACAAGCCAATTAAGGCACAAAATGAATAAAAAGAGTTTTTGGTTTAAAAACCAAAAGCTTTCTTAAAGAAAAATGTAGACTGACGCATTTGCTTGGTTTCAAGTTTTCTGCTATCAATAAATTCACTGCTGTCTCTGACTCTGCTGAATATTTCAGTGCCCAAGCCTTCCAATTGTAAATAGTATTTGGAATTAATCGGGTAAAGCTGACATTCAGCAATTGACGCAAAACCAAGGAAGTCCTGCATAATTTCTGCCCTGTCGGGCTCTTTTTCGTAGTTATTGCAAAGCCAAGCGTAGAGTTCCGGATGAAAATTCGCCATAACACCCGAATAGCCGGAGCAGCCCAACCTCATGGTATCTAACAGTGTGGCTGCATTTGCATTGTAGATTTTTAAACCTGTCCCCTCAACCGCAAGAATTTTTCTGCCTATTTCCTCGGCATCACAGCAAGTATCTTTCAAGAATTGAAAGCGACCCGTTAAGGCAAGTTCTCTTAACACTTCCGGAGACAAAAGCCTTTTGTATGGATAAGGGCACTCATAAATTCCCAAGCCAACCTCTTCCGGCAGGGACTTGTAAACATATTGGGCATTATTTAAGAAAACGCCGTCATCTTCATCCTCTTTGGCAAAGCGGTTGGCAATGAAAACATAGGCGTCAATTCCAATATCAATAATTTTATTTGCTTGATAAATTTGTTCATCTAAATCATCTTCGGTATGACCCGAAGCGATGATTGTAATATCTTTAGGGGTGTTTTTAACTATAAAGTCTAAAAGTTCAATTTTTTCCGCCAAAGTCAAATAAAAAATTTCACTCGATTGGCAAATTGCAAATATTCCCGCTACTCCCCTGTCACAATACCACTCAATAAGCTTAAGCACCGCATTGTAATCTATTTTATTGCCTTTAGTGTAAGGGGTTACCATAGTCGGGTATACTCCGTTGGGGATAGTCTTTAGCAAATGAATCACTCCTAATTTAGATTAATGAATGTTTTCAGTTGAGAAATAAAATAAAAAGAGCCGCAAACCAGTAAAACATCCTCACGCCCACACAGAGCTTTTGATGCTTCAAAGGCCTTTTCTGCATTTTTGATACTTCTAACCTCTTTGCAATATTTGCTTGCGGCCTCGGCTAATTTTTCAGCTGGCAAAGCCCTTGGTAAATCAATGCTTGTGGCTATAAAGCTGTCTATGCGCGGCGTTAATATTTTTAAATAAGTCTCATAATCCTTGTCTGCCATCATACAGCACAGGGCCAAAATTCTTTTACCTTTTAAAAGTTTTTTTATGGTATCAGATAGAACTTGAGCACTCTCCTCGTTATGCCCGCCATCAAAGATAAGAATAGGCTCATCGACCTCAACTTCTTGCCGACCGGGCATTTTTGTTTTAGCCAGAGCTGCTTTTATGTGTTCGTCTTTGACCGTGTAGCCAAATTCATCTAAAAGTTGCAAGGCACAAATCGCTGTAATCGCATTGTAAACCATGTGGCGGCCGAGCATGGGCAAAATTAATTCCATCCGCTTGTAAGAAAATCTACTGCCACTTATGTCTTCTTCACAGATCTCCAGTTTTATTGTTTCCGGAAGGGATAATTTGCTTGCCTTTTCATTTGCAAAATCTTTTATTAAATCCAAAACTTCAGGTGTTTGGAAGGGGTAAGAGACAAGCGGAACCCCCTCTTTTATAATCCCGGCTTTTTCATATGCAATCTGTTCAAGGGTTGAACCCAAAACATCGCTATGGTCAAGAGAAATCGAGGTTAAGAGGCTGATCAAAGGTTTTTTGATAATATTTGTAGAATCATATCGGCCGCCAAGTCCAACTTCTAAAACGACAATATCACATTTGCTTTTATGAAAGTAAAGAAAAGCGAGAGCGGTTATAAGTTCAAATTCGGTCGGTAGAAGCTCTTCCGGAAGGTCTTCTACCACTTTTTTAATTTGTTTCAAACAAGAAACAAGTTCACTTTTGCCGATCATTTGGCCGTCGACCACAAAGCGTTCCCTAAAGTCCAATACATAAGGTGAAGTAAACAAGCCAACCTTGAAATCGGCTTGACTTAAAGCATTGGCGATCATTGTAGAAGTGGAGCCTTTTCCATTTGTACCGGCAACATGTACGATTTTTAATTCGTCTTGCACATTACCTATACCTTCGCAGAGCGCCCCTATTCTTTCCAATCCGGGTTTTATCCCGAAAAGACGAAAGGATTTAATATATTCCAAGGCTTCTTTATAAGTCATTTTTTCACACAACATCTTTCGGGCCAACTAACGGCGCTTTACAAGGGTTCAAGGAAGTTTAGCTAAACTTTCTTCAATCATGCTTATTTTTTCTTCCAAACTTGAAGCCATTTGACGCTGTTTTTCCACAACCTTTTCCGGAGCATTATTGATAAAACCGGGGTTGGACAGTTTAGCCTTTGTTGAGTCAAGCATTTTTTTGCTTTCTTCCAATTCTCTTTCCAACCTAACTTTTTCGGCTGCAAAGTCAATTAAGTCACCCAGGGGTATGGAGATTTTGGCATCACTTGTAACAACATCAATCAAGCCGTCGGGTAAGTCTGCTTCATTGACTGACACTTCAGAAGCCCAGGCCAGTCTTTTTAGAATTTCTTGAGCTTTTGAAAAGGTGTCGACATAGGCGCTTTCAATATATAGTTTTGATTTTTTAGACGGCGGAACATTCATCTCGGCCCGTCGGTTTCTTATTGCCCTTATGGCTTGTATTATACGTTGCATTTCAGCTTCATCTTTTCTGAAGCTTAAGCTTTTCTTGAAGGTAGGCCAAGGCGAAACCATTATGGACTCACCCTCATGGGGCAAAGCTTGCCAAATTTCTTCTGTTATGAAAGGCATAAAGGGATGGAGTAATTTTAAAGTACCCGACAAAACATAAACTAAAACACTTTGCACCTGTTCTTTTGTTTCATCTTTTGAATTAAGTCTTATTTTTGCAATTTCTATATACCAATCGCAAAATATATCCCAAATAAAATCATATAACTTCTGAACTGCCAAGCCAAGTTCAAATTTTTCAAGGTTTTCGGTTACTTCCTTGACAAGGTCAAAATATAAAGTGAGTAGCCACTTGTCTTCAAGAGCAAGGTTTTTAGGCAATTCGGGTACAGTTGAATAATCATCAAGATTCATCAAAACAAAGCGTGCCGCATTCCAAAGCTTATTGGCAAAGTTTCTGCTGGATTCGACTTTTTCTTCTGAAAACCTCATATCATTGCCGGGTGAATTACCAGTAGCCAAGGCAAAGCGCAAAGCATCCGCACCAAAATCTTCAATGACTTCAAGCGGATCAATTCCGTTGCCTAAAGATTTTGACATTTTACGCCCTTGAGCATCCCTAATTAAGCCGTGAATAAAAACGGTATCAAAAGGTGGCTTTTCGGTAAACTCACAGGCTGTAAAAATCATTCTGGCAACCCAGAAGAAAATAATATCATAGGCAGTTACCAGTGTATTGGTAGGATAATAATGAGCTAACTCTTCGGTTTCTTCAGGCCATCCGAGGGTAGAAAAAGGCCAAAGTGCAGAAGAAAACCAAGTATCAAGCGTGTCGGGGTCCTGCTTTACATTAATACTGTCACAGTGTTCACACCTTTCAACCGTGTTTTTACTGACAGTAATCTTGCCGCAATCATCGCAATACCAAGCCGGGATACGATGCCCCCACCACAATTGCCTTGAGATACACCAGTCTCTTATGTTTTCCATCCAATGAAAATATGTTTTAGAAAACCTTTCGGGAACAAATTCAATGTTTCCGTTTTTTACCGTCTCAATCGCCGGCTCTGCCAAAGGCTTCATCTTCACAAACCATTGTTCGGAAATGCGCGGCTCAATTGTAATGTGACAACGATAGCATGCGCCGACATTGTGCATCAAAGGCTCTTCTTTGACCAGAAATCCGCCTTCTTTTAATTCCCGGGTTATCGCAAGGCGACATTCCGTGGCAGACATCCCTGCATACTTTCCGGCATTTTCATTCATATAGCCGTCTTCGGTCAGAACATTTAAGATTGGCAAATTATGTCTTAAACCAACTTCAAAATCATTTGGGTCATGAGCCGGTGTTATTTTAACAACACCCGTGCCAAACTCTGCATCCACATAATCGTCGGCTATTACAGGAATTTTTTTATTCATAATGGGTAGGATCACATTTTTACCAACGAATTTTGTATAACGCTCATCTTTTGGGTTTACCGCTACCGCCGTGTCACCCAACATTGTTTCCGGCCGTGTGGTAGCCAATTCAATATAGCCGGAACCGTCCTCCAGAGGATAACGCAAATGCCAAAAGGAGCTTTCTTTTTCTTCATATTCCACTTCGGCGTCTGAAATTGATGTTAAGCACTGCGGACACCAATTTGTAATTCTTTCACCACGATAAATCAAACCTTTTTCATAAAGTCTGACAAAAACTTCGTTAACGGCTTCATTACAACCTTCATCCAAGGTGAAACGCTCGCGCTGCCAGTCACATGAGGCACCCAGCTTTTTTAATTGGCTGATAATTGTTCCACCGTATTTTTCCTTCCAGGCCCAAGCTCTTTCAAGAAAGGCTTCCCTGCCGACATCATCTTTTGTCAAGCCCTCTTCAGCCAAGGCTTCAACAAGTTTTAATTCAGTTGCAATTGAAGCGTGGTCGGTGCCGGGCAGCCAAAGTGCATCATAGCCCTGCATTCGACGCCAACGGATAAGTATATCTTGCAAAGTGTTATCCAAGGCATGCCCCATATGTAGCTGCCCCGTAATATTAGGCGGTGGCATGACGATGGTATAAGGAGTCTTTTCTTTTTCCAGCTTTGCGTGAAAATAATTTCCGTCAAGCCAACTTTTATAAACCCTGTCTTCAACTTCTTTGGGGCTGTATTGTTTTGCAAGTTCTTTTGCCATTTTATCCTCCAAATCGCTTTTTCTAAATTGATTTTAAATATCTCTTTTATACAAATCACTTCCCCTTGAATCTATGCAGACCATCAAGGGAAATTCTTTTAATTCCAACTGCCTGATACTCTCGCAACCTAAATCTTCAAAAGCAATTACCTTGCTGCTTTTTACACATTTAGCTGCAAGCGCCCCTGCCCCGCCCAAGGCGCAAAAATAAAGAGCCCGGTTTTCCATTATGGCTTTGCGGACTTTTTCGCTTCTGCTCCCTTTACCTATTAAGGCCTTAACACCGTTTTTTAAAAGTGTTGGTGTGTATATGTCCATGCGGCTCGAAGTAGTCGGCCCGCAACTTCCGATAGCAGCACCGAGGGGCGCGGGTGTCGGGCCGGTGTAATAAATACAGGCACCGTCAAGCTCAAAGGGCAAGGCTTGCCCTGCTTGAATCATGCTTATTATCCTTTTATGTGCTGCATCACGAGCTGTAAAAACTTGGCCGCTTAAATATATTTTCATTCCGGCATTTAGTTTTGTCGCCACAGCACCTAAATCAGATGTGTTGATATGTATATTTTCCATACTTGATTAGCTTAAACCGTTTTATAAGTGTTTTTTTAAATGTCGGAAAAAATCTTTAAAAGCTTTTCCACATCAGATTGAGTAACATTGTTTCTTTCAGGTTCTTCATCTTTAACAGTTTCATCGGTTTCTTGAGTCAATTGCGAAGCTTGATCGCTTTCTTCTTCCTCTTCTTCTTCAGTTTCATCCTCTTGGGCAGCATCTTCAAATTCCTCTTCTTCATCGGGATCAAAGCTGAAGTTCGCTTCGTGTTTTGCCATTAAATCTTCTTCATTTTCATCAAATGAGCTACTTGATTCATCACTTGCTTCCATATCAACATGGGGTTGAGGCATCGCTGCCTCATCAGCAGCGACCATGTCAAGAGCTTCTTCGTCAAGAGCTTCTTCGTCAAGAGCTTCTTTGTCAAGAGCTTCTTCGTCAAGAGCTTCTTCGCCAAGAGCTTCTTCACCAAGAGCTTCTTCGCTAAGAACTTCTTCGCCAAAAACTTCTTCTTCAAGAACTTCTGTCATTTCATCTTCTTGGGTAGTTTCCTCAAAATCAAAAGTTGCTTCTGCCTCTTCATCACTCTCTGCCTCATCCTCCGGCGTATCCGTTAAATCGTCCATTGCCTCATCGCTCAAAGGTTCTATAGTCTCCCCATCTTCATCTGACTCGGCAATCTCGACTTCTTCTTCTTCTTCTTCTTCTTCTTCTTCTTCTTCTTCTTCTGCTGCTGTCACTACTTCTTCTGTTTCGTCATCATCTTCATCGCCTAAAAAACTGTCATCCACAAGGGGTTCATCGCAATCTATGATTTTATCAGCATTAAGGCTCTCAAATGATTCATTTAGCTGGCATAAGGTTTCTGATAAGGCCTCAACCCTTGACACCAAGGTTGATAGCTCACTGTTAAAACCTTGAGAAATTTCCGAAAGCTCCTTGCTAATTCTTGAAACATCAAGTGAAACACTGTTAAGGGAGCTTTCGGCATTCGAAGTGACGCTTTCTGCGGATGATTTAGCTTTTTCAGTAACATTGTCAGAGTAAACCACTGCATCAACCAACAAGGTTCCAATCTGTTCTTCAACACCCTTCAAGCGTGCAAAGTCTTCTTTAATGGCTTCAAGTTCAGAGCTTTTTTGTTTAAATTCTTCCTCGAGATTATATATGCGTTCGCAATGATCATTATTTAAGGATACAAGGGCTTTAAAGCGTTGTTTTTCTGCCTCCAGGCGATCTTCCAATTTGGCGTTCTCTTCTTTCAATCTGTCAATTTCAAAATCTTTGTTTTTCAAGGTCTCGGATTCGTCAATATGTTCCCTTTGAATTTTTTCAATTAAATCCAAAACATCTTGCTTTTTAAAGCCGCCAAACAAAGTTTTCTTTAAAATTAAATCTTTTTCCATTCTTCTTCCTCCGAATCAATATACCAGTATTTCGAAAACACCGTCTGTCAATACATTTAACGAATTTTTCTTGTAAATTTTTAGCTGCCCACCTACAGAATCATCATTGTTTGTAATAAAGGCGATATCATTATCTTTGCCAAAACGCAAACTATGCAAATCAACTTTTTCATCAACAAAGCTTGCTTTTTCGCCATCGACAAAATATAAGTCGGCAAAACTATTGCCACTTTGATGTTTTACATTTTTTAAGGCTAAAGCAGAACCGTTTTTAAAAGAAAAGAAATAATTGCATTCTTGGAGCATTGGTTTAATCTCGCCCGCCTCATAACGGTTGAGACTGCCGGCCTCTCCACCTTGCGCGGCACTGATAAACCAAAGGACATCCCCTGCCCTATCATAAGATAGAATATTGTCATCTATGGTTTCGGGAGGCAAAAGCTTCTTTTTCCCAATTGCCACTTCATCCAAAAAGAAAGTCTCATCTTTTTTAGTGAAAATTAAAAAGTTTGAACCGTTTTTTTCAAGTATGAACTCACTTTCTGCCAGGTTTTCCTCAGGGAATTCAAGTTTCATACCTTGCGGATTGCCTTCGCTGCAAAGCTTAATGCCCTTATAGGCATTAGCTTCCCTTAAAAAATCACTGACTAAAACCAATATTTCGTCTGTGCTTTTAGTGGGCAACATTTGGGAAAAGTGAGAAAAACTCTTTTTTTCGCCCGAGTGCGAATAATCTTTGAAAATAGCAAGTGGCTTTTTGCTGTCGCTTGCCAAGGCAAGCAAAGAATCAGGCGATACATTTTCAGCGATGAGCGATGCCTCACCCTTGCCGGGGTTAAAAACATAGCAATTTGATGTGGGTGAAGAGTCGTTTTTATAATCAAAATCACCGTATATCGCTTGTCTGAGCTCGTCACGCTTCAATTTTTCTTCGTATGCGATCTTATCTTTTCTGTAACCGTAGGAATAGCCAAACACAAACAAATAATCTTTAGGATTGGGCTCATTTATTTTAGAATCTGTTTCTTTAAGATCATCTTCTATTAAGCTGGTTTTGTCATCTTCTAATTCACTAGGCGTTAGAAAATATAAGTTGGCGCCGCTTGAATAATATTCTAAAAGTGCTTCCTGCGAATTCTTGCAAATTTCATTAATTTCCCCATCATCTTTTATAAAATTTAAGGTACTCAAGGAGCTGTCTGCGCCCGGTGTTTCAAAGATTATGCTATAAGTGCCGGCATCGGAAAAGAAATCAATTTTTTTTGCATCTTCGCTCAAAAGTGCGCTTTCCGGATCTTTAAAATTTATTTTATAAAGTCGCGAAAATTCTTCCCGTTTTTTCGTATAATAAGCTGTTAAGCCCCGTGGAGCCAGAAAAACTTCTTTAACATTTGAGTCGATTTTACGACTTTTCTTGTTTTTAGTGTCATAGAGAAAAAAATCCGTCCTACCTGTTTCTTTGTCTTTTTTAAGATAGGACACCAAGCTGCCTGAATCATTTATTTTAAAGTCTCCTATTTTACCCGTGTCAATTACTTTACCGCCTCTTTTTACTTGCCTTTTGTCCGTCATTTGGCAACAGTACAAATCCAGTGCATCTTTTTCTCTTTTTGATACAGTGGTGTAAAGAGCTATTGAGCTGTTTTGTGACAAGACAGGCAAGCTACCTTCACTAAATTCTGCTTCGAATTTGCCCCTGTCACTTTGTAAAAATAGCTGCCCTTGGCTTGAATAAACTATAGAGTATTGGTTTTCTGCAGCCGGGTTTGTATGGCGGTGCCAAGCAATTAAAGCAAATAAGATTAATAAGGCCGATACTGCCCCTAAAACAAGCTTATTGACATTCAAGGGGCTTTTATCTCCCTTGGCTTGCCCTTCATCAGACAACGAAGAGGTGTGCGTTTCTTCATTTGCTTTCATTGGTATTTCTCCGGTCAATTCTTAGCCTTTTAAATCAATAGCTTTTTTCGCTTTATCTACAATATTTTCAGCATTCAAACCAAATAAATCCAATAGATCTGCTCCGGGACCCGATCGACCGAAAACATCTTCAACACCGACCTTTAAAACAGGTGCCGGCGCTTCTTGAGTTGCAAATTCAGCAACAGCGCTGCCAAGGCCACCGATAACCGAGTGTTCTTCGGCTGTAACTATTGCACCGGTTTCTTTTACAGCATTTAAGACAGCTTCTTTGTCCAAGGGTTTTATGGTATGCATGTTAATTACTTTTGCATTGATTCCTTCGTTTTCAAGAAGTTTTGCGGCTTCTAAAGTTCTGCCCACCATGAGGCCGGTGGCAATCAAAGTAACATCTTTGCCTTCTTTTAAAGTAACCGCTTTACCAATCTCAAACTCGTAGTTTTCATCGTTTATGCGCTCAACCGCTAACCTGCCAAAGCGCAAATATACCGGACCTTCGTGCTTTGCGGCAGCAAATACCGCTGCCCGTGCCTCAACATCATCCGCCGGGTTAAGTATGACCATGCCCGGGATGGTTCGCATTAGGGCAATATCTTCACAACACTGGTGGCTGGCCCCATCTTCACCGACAGAAACGCCCGCATGAGTTGCACCGATTTTAACATTAAGGTGCGGGTAGCCGATTGAATTTCTTACCTGTTCGAAAGCTCTGCCGGCCGCAAACATGGCAAAAGAGCTGGCAAAGACCGTGTGACCGCTTGTTGCCAAGCCTGCCGCAATACACATCATATTACATTCAGCTATACCGACATTAAAAAACCTTTCAGGAAATGCTTCTTTAAACATACCTGTTTTGGTTGCCGCAGAAAGATCTGCATCTAAAACAATTAGGTTTTTATTTGTTTTACCAAGCTCAACAAGGGCTTGCCCGTAGGCATCTCGCGTAGCTATTTTAACAAGATTACTCATTTTCTACCTCCAGTGACGAAAGCACATCCCGAACTTCGGCCACAGCTTGCTCGTACTGTTCGGCATTAGGTGCAGTACCATGCCATTTATAATTATCTTCCATAAAGGACACTCCCTTGCCTTTAACACTCTTTGCGAGAATAAGCGTTGGCTTGTCAGTGTTGTTAGCTGCTGCTTTAAAGGCACTGTCTATTTGATCAAAATCGTGTGCATCGATTTCAATTAAATGCCACCCAAAAGCTACAAATTTCTCGGCTATGGGATAGGGCGAATTGACTTCTTCAAGTGAACCGTCAATCTGCAAATCGTTGTTGTCAAGCACGGCAATTAAAGAATCCAAACCTTTTGCACCCGCAAACATTGCCGCTTCCCAGATTTGCCCTTCCTGAATTTCACCGTCACCTAATATTGCATAGGTTTTATAGCTTGCCCCTTTTAACTTTGCAGCCAAAGCCATACCGGCGGCAACAGAAAGCCCCTGACCCAGGGAACCGGTGCTCATATCAACACCCGGGGTCAGATGCATACTGGGGTGCCCCTGAAGTATCGAATCAACTTTTCGCAAGCTTTTAAGCAGTTCCACCTCAAAAAAACCTTTATGGGCCAAAACCGAATAGAGAGCGGGAGCAACATGCCCCTTTGAAAGAACAAGCCTGTCGCGTTCTTCCCATTTAGGATTTTCGGGGTCAACTTTCATTTGATTAAAGTAAAGATAGGTGATAATATCCGCAACAGAAAGCGAACCGCCGGGGTGACCGGATTTTGCGTTATAAACAGCCTCTAAAATTCCTAAACGGACTTTGCAGGCCATTATTTGTAAATTTCTTCTTTCTTCAATATCCAAAGATAGGACACCTCCGTTTTAATATGTTTTTTCTATAAAATTTAAAAAATCAGCCACAGCACCTTTATTGCAATGAACAGCGTGATATTTTGCTATTTTGTGCATGGCAGCCGGGGCTTGAGCACAGACAGCCGGTAAATAAACACTTTTCAGCATGTCGTAATCGTTGAAATAATCGCCGATGGCCGCTGTTTTTTTATGGTCGACACCAATAAGATCTGCCAGGGCCAAAACAGCCTTTCCTTTATGAACACCGGCTGCCAGCATTTCTTGCGTGACAATGGATGAGGACATAAAGTTAAAGTCATCAACACCCAAGCTTTTAATATATTGCATTACTTTTTTAAGCAAACCAGGTAGCGCAAAAAAGACAACCTTACCCCAAGCAAGATCAAAAATTTCATTTAAGTCGGTGCAAAAAGTGTGTGCCAAATTATCGGCTTTGACTAAAATCGGCCCATAAAGCTTAGGATTAACAAGATAGATATGGTCCGGTGTGCAAACTTCGAGCTCAAGTTTCGGGAATTTCTCAAGAACTTTTTTAACAACTTCTTTTCCCTTGTCACTTATTCCAAAAAAGCGCAACATTTTTTTATTACTAAAATCATAAATCCCGGCTCCGTTTAGCACGATTGCCGGTGTATTGTTAAGCGGAAGCTTTAGATAATGCTTTTCAATGGAGTCAACGCTTCGCCCCGAAGCCAAGGTGAAATTACCTTTTAAGGTGTTAACAAAGCGGTCAATGGCCTGATAGTTGTTTTGCGGCAATCTTCTAAATTTATTATTTAGTGTCCCGTCTACATCGGAAACAACCAGCCAGTCGGAATAATCTTTTTTTTGTCTTAAATTATAATCAGTCATTTATTTACCTTTTCAATGAAGTTTAAAAAATAGTCGGGTAATTCGGATTCAAAACGCATGGCTCTTTCTTGCCGCGGATGAACAAAGCCCAAACAAGTGGCGTGTAAGCACTGCCCATTTAGCTCTTTTGGAGTGTTTTTGGGGCCGTAGAGCAAATCACCGGCAATCGGATGCCCGATACTTGCCAAGTGAACGCGTATTTGATGGGTGCGGCCGGTTTCAAGCCTGAGCGAAAGCAGTGCATATTTATCAAACTGTTTTTCTAATTTTAAATATGTAATAGCCTCTTTTGACTTTGAATTTATAGGGTTGGTAACAAACTTCAACTTATTGCTTTGACTTCGCCCGATAGGCGCATTTATAACAGCCTGCTCTTGTTTTACCAAGCCGTGTGCCATGGCCTTGTATTTTCGCAATGCGGAGCGGTCTTTAAGTTGTTTGGCCAAGGCAAGGTGTGCAAAATTTGTTTTTGCAACAACCAAAAGCCCGCCGGTATCCTTGTCAAGCCTATGGACTATTCCGGGTCTTTGTTGACCATTGATATCGGATAAATCACTGCCGCAGTGGTACAACAAAGCGTTGACCAAGGTAGCCGATGAATGGCCGGCTGCCGGATGCACAACCATACCACGCTCTTTGTTTATGACAAGAAGGTCTTCGTCTTCATAATGTATATCAAGCTTGGTTTTTTCAGGCAATGGCTCTTGCGGTTCAGTATCAATTTGCTCAAACTCAATTAAAGAGCCTGCCTTTGGCTTAAAGCTTTTACGAACTTTCTTGCCGTCAACCCTAACCTTGCCCTCTTCAATGGCGTTTTGCAAAGTGCTTCGTGACAAGCCGGTCAAGACATCCGACAGTATAAGATCTAATCGAAAACCGGCTTGTTTTTCAGTAACGATCAGCTTGTTTTTTTGCATCTTCACTCTTCCTACTATCTTGTGCAAGCTCGTAGAACAAACTAATTAAAATTAAAGTTGAGCCAATTGTTATAAGGCTATCGGCAAAATTAAAAATAGCAAAGTTTATAAACAGGGGTTCAATAAAATCAACGACATAGCCTCTGAAAACCCTGTCAATGATGTTTCCCATGCCACCGGCCAAAATTAAAAGCAGACCGAATTCTGTTATTTTAGACTTAATCTTACCTGCAAAAAGAATATAGGCAAGTATGCTTAAAACGACAATGTTAAATATACAAAGAAAAGACGACTTGCCGCTAAGCATTCCAAAAGAAGCGCCGGTGTTTTCGCTGTAATTGAAACAGATAAAATTTTTAAGAAGAACAAGAGGCGATCTGCCTTTTAGGTATACAACAGATAAAAACTTAGTTACCTGATCTATCAGAATCAGAATCAAAGCTGTGATGATCTTTAGTCTTCGCTTCATTCAAAACCTCTCATCTGAACTAAAAGAAGCCTTTGAAGTTTTCATTTTCGCCGCCGCTGTCATCATCTTCATCCTCATCATCTTCTTCATAAGTAAAGGTTGCCAGCAAATCGTCATCAGCCGTAGTGGCCTCATCACCCGTTTTCCAAAAATCATCTTCCGATTCAGAATCTAAATTTTCAAGAAAGAAGTCAAAGCCATCATCATCTTCTTCTTCATCCTCTTCAGCTTCATCGTCATCTTCTTCGATATTTGTTACTTCAACATGTGGTTCTTCTATATCGGGTGTTTCTGTTTGTGGGGTGCTTTCTTCCAACTCTGCTGCCAAGGCCTCTGTGGAAAAATCTGCGGCGTCACTTTTTTCCGCTTCAAAATAAGACTCAAAACTAAAATCATCTTCTTTTTTGTCTTCTTCAGCTTCATCACTCGAGCTTTTCAGTTCGACTTCATCTGAAGGATCAAGCTCTTCCATTGCTCTACCGACTGAAAAAATATCTTCCTGATTTTCAATGCTGAAGGTCAGTTCTTGAACCTCTTCCTCACTTTTATCTTCGATATACTCATTTTCTTCTTCACTCAAAGCAGATGCCGGGGCAAGCTCTTCCTCTTCTTCTTCTTCTTCTTCTTCTTCTTCTTCTTCTTCTTCTTCTGCTTGGCCTTCATCTTCTTGAAGAGGCTCAACTATCTCTTCGGCACTTTCTTCAAGCGCCTCTTCTTTTTCTTCTTCGTCAAGACTTTCATGTATAACTGCACTGACACTTTCAATAAAGTCGACATGAGCCCTATATTTGCTCAAAACATCTTCCTTAAAGCCTAATACTTCTTTTTGCAATATGGCCAAGGTTAGGTTTTCTTTTTCAATTTCATCTTGTAAATGAGCTAACTGAGCTTCGGCCTGGGATTTAGATTCTGCCAACATATTGCCCGCTTTTTCTTCAGCTTCCTTAAGCAGGCTTTCTGCCTGACCGCTTGCATCAAGTTTTTTGGCTTCGGCCTCGTATTCAGCTTGCCTGATAATCTCATCAGCCTTTTCTTGTGCGGCCGCTTGAGCAATTGACAAGGCTTGTTGGGCTTCTTCCAACATTAAGTCCGACTTTTCTTTTGAATCCTTAAGCAAACCGTCGGCAGTTCTTTGGGCCGTCAACATGGTAGCCTTTATATTGTCTTCATCTGCTCGATAGACCTCTATTCTTGCCGCGAGTGCATTTAGTTGCCCTTTCATCTCATCAATGAGTTGCAGTTGATTTTCTTGGCTTGCAGCTATTTCCTGCATAAATCTATCAACTTCATCAATCCTGTATGAGTCTCTTACAACTGAAATAAATTTTTTTGACCTGATGTCGTTTGGAGTAAGCATAAAGATCCCCCTTAGTTTTAAATTATAATATCAGCCTATTCATCAAAGATTTCACCGCTTATATCGATATCATTTTGTGCCAATAGATAAACACGGCTACCCACTTCTTTCAAAATTCCGTCACGCCCAAAGGCTACCCCCAAAAGGAAGTCTAAAATTCTGCGAAGTGCTTGTTCGTCTTGACCGCATTCTTCCATGTTCATCATAACAACCTTATCTTCTTTAAATAAGGCTCCGGCCTTTTTGGCATCTTCCGGTGTTATAACCTTCTTGAGCACTATATGAGGGCTTGTTTTTCTGCCGGCAGTAATAGGATAAAGATTTTGCCTTTGCTCCGGCTCATTGGAAAAATCGGACCGATTCAGCGTTCTTGACTCAAAAGAAGAGTCACTGTCATAGTCAAATTCACCGTCGTCGAAATCTTCGCCAAAATCTTCATCATCGATTTGATCAAATTCATTTTCTTCTTTAACTAAGTTTTTTAATTTGTCGATAAATTTCATAAAATCCTCCCATAAGTCTAATTTTCTCTCTTTGCAAAAATCGATGAGCCTACTCTAATAAGATTAGAGCCTTCTAAAATTGCCTCATAATAGTCGCCGGACATTCCCATTGACAAAATTTCCATAGATACATTATCTATTTTTTTACTTGATATGTCAATAAACAAACGATTTAAATCGGAAAAATACTTGCGAAGCTCCTTCTTGTTTTCGCTGATGGGAACCAAAGACATTAAGCCACTGATTTCAAGCCCTTGGATTTCAGAAATCTCATAAACTTTTTCAATCAGTTCTTCCGGGGCAAATCCAAACTTACTGGCTTCTCCACCAATATTGACTTCGAGCAGGATTTTTGTGTTTTTTGAATGATTCAGACTTCTTTTTCCGATCTCTTTTGCGATTTTTAAAGAATCCACAGATTGAATCATATCCACTCTGCCGACTATTTGTCTAACTTTATTGGTTTGAAGGTGGCCAATAAAGTGTGCCTTACATTTATTGAAATCAATTTGATCGTATTTGGCGACAAACTCTTGAACCCTGTTCTCACCTATCAGGGAAACACCTTGGTCCAAGACAAAATTAATTTTTTCAGCTTCTATGTTTTTCGTCACCGCCATCAGCCTTATATCATTCATGTCTCTGCCGGCGACCTGTGAAGCTTGGGCAATATTCTCATTTATAATTTTTAAATTTTCTTTTATATAATCAAAAGCTTTGCTATTTGTATTTTCGCCCATACAAATCCTTTCCTTCCACAATAACTTCATCGTAAACCTGTAGACTGGCAACCTCTATAACATCAATTTTACCGTTTGCTTTTACAATTTCTTCGTATTTGTGTCTTGTATATTCTACAACGAAATAATCTTCATATTCTTCCAAAATATCTACCTTGACAAATTTAACAAGATTGATGCTACGAACATAAACCCCCGGCTTGCCCTCATCATTAAAGCGCAAGGCTCTCTTATCAATTTTTAATCCGTGAGTTTTGTTGAAAATAATACTCATGTCTTCATAACGCCAAGTCATCAATTCTTCATTTATGTCTTTACATAAAAACACCGCTAAATTCTTATTGTTTTTGCCCTTGTTTAGCGCAAGCAATTCGGCTTTGATGCGCAACTCCTGATTCTTGCCGAAAGCAAGCTCATAGCTCTTCGTTCCATTCTGATTTTCGTCATATAAATTGTGAGCGTCCCCATCATCTATCAAGGCCAAAATATGGAATTTAAAATCTTTGACTAATTTTGCCTTACCTTCTTTTTTTTCAAGATCCAAACTTTCACAGATCACTTCAAACTCTTCAGCACTTAAGGAAACGGGATCTTTTATTGACAATTCTCTTTCTAAACCATCGGAAAAACTCAAGAAGTAGCCCGAAGCTTCTGTTTTAAAGCTTTGTGCCGGCTGGCCGTATGAATCAAAGGCCTTCAATTCTCTCTTAATTTCCTCTATCTGTTGAGAATAATCAGCCTTTTCATTGCTTATTGAGTTTTGGTATAAAATTATCTCATCTCTTATTTTTTCAACAAGCATGGGCATGTCAACAAAGTCATGGAAATATAGCCTGTCTAAAAACTCTAAATAAAGCTCATCAGCCCCTCTTTCGGCTGCTCTGACATCAACTGCCCCGACTTTTGAAGAACTGTTTAATTTTTCATACCTTTCAAGCTTCCTGTTGAGGGCTTGTTTTTCAAGATAGGCTTGAGAGCTGTTCCTATCTTGAAAAGAAAAGGCAATTACATCACCTTTAGCCAATTTTTCTGCCTCTTTTGCTACCATTACCAAGTTTTCACCCTTTGGGCTTTCTATTGAAATCTCATCCCTCACCAGTAAAGCCTTTGTTTCAATGGTTGAAAAGGCGTCGTGAAGATAAGCAGTTTGAGTGACAAGCTTATTATCATAATTTTTTATCAAGAGCAAGGGCGTTGCAATAAGTACACAAAGTACAAAGACAAAGAAAAATATTCTTTTTTTATTTATTCGAGTCTTCATAAACGGGTAACCTCTTAAGATATAGTATTTAGATATGTGTAAACTTTTGAGTAGAGCTGTTTTTCTGAGTTAAAATCATCTAAATAGAACCACTTGATATCTTTATTTTTTCTAAACCAGGTCAGTTGGCGCTTTGCATAACGCCTGGTCGCTTGCTTTAAATTTTCAATACAATCTTCTTTGGAGGTCCGACCTTCGAAATAGGGGAAAAATTCTTTAACACCTATTGCCTGTGAAGCTGTCTTAGATTTTGAAGGCATATTAAAAAAATTTGCCGCTTCTTTAAAAATCCCCTGTTCTACCATTTTGTCAACCCGCAGGTTGATTTGATTGTAAAGCAATTGTCGGTCATGAAAATCCAAGCCAATACAGATAGGTTTATATTTGCCGACCCCTGCCTGTGATTCAATATTCAGTCGGCCCGGAGTTTGGCCCGTTGTCATATATCTTTCAAGAGCTCTGATGATTCTTTTTTTATCATTTGGGCTCAACCTAAGAGCAAATTCAGGGTCTACCCTTGATAGCTTTTCATAGAGGTGAGCAGTCCCCTTCTTTTCTGCCTCTTCGTCCAGTTTAGCCCTTAACCCCAAGTCGGTATCGTCTTGCGTGAATTTTATTCCTTTTAAAAGTGAATCAATGTAGAGTCCTGTTCCGCCGACCAGTACCGGCAGAAGGCCCCTTTCATTAATATCTTCTAAAATTTTTTCAACCATTTTAGCATACTCGTAGGCATTAAAGTTTTTATTTAAATCCATAAATCCAAGCATGTGATGCTTAACACCTTGCATCTCTTCCTCGCTTGGTTTTGCAGTGGCAACAGCAAGACCTTTGTATACCTGCATGGAATCGGCCGAGACCGCTTCACCGCCATATTTTTTGCAAATTTCAATTGCTAATTTTGACTTTCCGACAGCAGTGGGCCCAAGCACAACAATCAAGGGGATTTTATCTTTTTTTTTAGCTTCTTCCAAAAAGTTTTTCAAGCTCACCTTGTTCAACCTCAATGTAGACAGGCCTGCCGTGAGGGCAAAATTTAACCTGTGGGTTTTCCATCAACATTTCAACGAAGCGCTTGGCCTCGTATTCACTTGTGAAATCACCTGCTTTTATGGCTGCTCTGCAAGCAATGGACTCCAGCAGCCATTCACGCTTTGACGATAAAAGTTCTGTTTTATTGGCTAATAAGTAGTCGGCAAGTTCAATTATCACTTCACTTATATCATCTTGTGTTAATTCCATTGGACATTCACGAACCAGCACACTGCCGCTGCCAAAATCTTCTGCCAAAAAGTTGGCTTCCGATAAAAGCTTTATATTTTCAATCACTGCCGCATACTCTTCCTTACTTAAGAGAACGGGTAGGGGCGTTAATAGTATTTGGCGTGATTCGTTTTTTGTTGAATTTAACAGATTATTAAAAATAATTCTTTCGTGAGCTGCATGCTTGTCAATAATTATAATTTTACGGCCGACCTGGGCAAGAAGGTAGGTGGCAAAAATTTCCCCGATAAGGTTAATTTCATCTTTTTTTTGCAGTTTTTCAGTTTGATAATCAACAAAAGCTTCTTGGCTTGTTTTTGCTTCAGTGTCACTAAACAACATTTTTGAGGCTGCCGGCTCTGCTTCCTCTTCCTTCAAACTCCTGCTTTGTTGACTTAAATCGTCTTCATTTTTATTCGAGCCCAAAGAAGATGATTTTTCTATTTCATCAAGGTCATCTGCAAGGATGTCAAGAGAGCGGTGCAAGGCAGTGTTTTGCGATTGATGACCAATGCCCTGCCTAAGAAACGGTTTCGTTTCCTCTTGCTTCAGATAATCTGCTGAGGTCGAAAGGGTGGGTGTCGGCTGTGCTGTCGGTTCTGAAGGTGGGGCGGCCTGCGATTTTTCCTCACCGGTACTGACAGTCGCGTTTAAACTTGTGCCGGTTAGGGCACCTTTCGCACTATAGTAAACCGCACTAAACAAGGGTTTTTCGTCGGCAAAGCGTACTTCTGTCTTTGTCGGGTGAACATTAACATCCACCAAGCCCGGATCGATTTCAATATTCAAGACGCAGGCGGGGAATTTACCGCTCATAATCGAATTTTTATATGCTTCACTTAAAGCTGCCGACGCGGTCGGAGATTTAATTTGGCGCCCATTTAAGAAGAAATGCTGCATGTTCCTGTTTGGCCTTGAATTTTTAGGGTCTGATATAAAGCCATGGATTTTAAAACTTTCATTTTCATGCTTAACTTTAATTAAGCCTTGAGCAAACTCTTTTCCGAAAACACTGAAAATAGTGTTATAAAGATTTGAATCACCCGGGGTTAACAATTCTTGTTTTCCGTTTTTAATGTATCTAATTGACACCCCGGGGTTCGAAAGAGCTATTTTGTCGACAACGGCCGACACATAATTTGCTTCGGTAATGTCACGCTTTAAGAATTTCATCCTGGCCGGCACATTGTAAAAAAGATCCCTGACTATCAAGGTGCTCCCTTTGGGGCACCCTGCATCATCAAGCAAAACTTTTTCGCCGCCTTCAATGACAAACCGCGTACCTACTTCTTCTTTTTCTGTCTTTGTCAAGAGCTCAACCTTTGAAACGGCTGCTATGGAGGCCAGGGCTTCGCCCCTAAAGCCCAGTGTAAAAATTGAGTTTAGGTCATCTTCGGTGGAAATTTTACTGGTAGCGTGGCTGCGAAAAGCATTTTCAACATCTTCACGCCTTATGCCGCTTCCGTCATCGGTGATTCTTATAAAGCTGATGCCACCGTTTTGAATTTCAACACTTATGTTTTTGGCACCGGCATCAATGGAGTTTTCTAAAGTTTCTTTCACAACCGAGGAAGGTCTTTCAACAACCTCACCGGCGGCAATCAATTCAGCTAAGTGTTTAGGCAAAATGTTGATTTTATTCACACTTCTCGGCCTCCTTAACCAAATCATAGAGGATGCCCAAAGCCTCAATCGGCGTCAGTGTGTTAACATCTAACTTTTTGAGATCTTCAACAATAAGTGATTGAGACTTTGCAGTGAAAGACAGTTGGCTTGTAAAATTTTCTTCTTCCGACTCCTCAGCTTGGGTTTGAAAGATTTTAAAACCTTCATTTTTTTCAATTTCTTCAAGAACGCTTCTTGCCCTGGACACAACGGAACTTGGAATGCCTGCTAATTTTGCGACTTCAATTCCATAACTACCGTCGGCCCCGCCCGGAACAATGCGTCGTAAAAAAGTAATATCGTCCCCTCGCTTTTTTACGGCGATATTGTAATTTTTAATACCGTCAATGCTGTCCTCAAGTTCCGTAAGCTCATGGTAGTGAGTGGCAAAAAGGGTTTTCGCCCCTAATTTTTTAGGGTCTGCCGTGTGCTCAATGACGGCCCTCGCTATACTCATACCGTCAAAAGTGGAAGTCCCCCTGCCTATCTCATCAAAAATCACTAAACTCTTTTGACTGGCTTGATGTAATATATCGGCAACCTCGCTCATTTCGACCATAAAAGTAGAGCGACCGGAAGACAGATCATCAGAGGCACCGATTCGGGTGTAGATCCCATCTACAATACAAATTTCAGCATAGGCCGCTGGAACGAAGGAACCCATTTGAGCTAATAGGCTGATAAGGGCTACCTGCCGCATATAGGTTGATTTCCCCGCCATATTGGGCCCGGTAATTATTGAACATCTGTTTTTTTCGCAGTCCAGCAAGGTGTCATTTGGGACAAAGGGTGCGTCATCAAGCATCAACTCAACCACAGGATGGCGCCCGTCTTTAATTTCAATTTTGTCGCCATCAATCATTTGAGGGCAGACATAATTATTGTTGGCGGCTACCTGCGCCAAGGAGCATAAGCTGTCAAGGGTTGCAAGGGCCTGTGCTGTGGTTTGAACTCTTTTAAAATGCTCTGCAACTTGAGAGCGCACTTGGCAGAAAAGCTCAAACTCCAGTTTAACTATCCTCTCTTGTGCCCCTAACACTTTACCTTCTAAATCTTTCAATTCCTGCGTTATATATCTTTCGCAGTTTGTAAGAGTTTGCTTTCTGATATATTCTTCGGGAACATCTGCCTTGAAAGAATTCGGCACTTCAAGATAATAACCAAAAACCCTGTTATAACCGATTTTAAGTTTTTTAATGCCGGTTTTTTCTTGCTCTTGCGCTTCAATGGCAGCAATAAAAGCCTTGCCGTTATTTGAAATTTCACGCAAATCGTCAAGGTCGGAATTATATCCGTCATTTATTATGCCACCTTCTCTGACTGAAAAGGGCGGGTCCTCAACAATGGCTGTTTCAACCAAGTGCAAAACATCTTCCATTAAGTCGAGCCCCCTGTAAACTTCATTGATTAGTGCAGCCTTGCAGGGCTCTATAGCGGTTTTAATTGCCGGCAGAGCCCTGATTGTTTGGCTTAAAGAGCGCAATTCTTTAGCGTTGGCCGTCTCGTAAACAATACGAGTTATGAGCCTCTCAAGATCATTTATCGGGCTGAATGCCGTGATTATATCGTGCCGCAAAATAGGGTTTTCCAATAGTCCTTCAACCGCATTGTGCCGCTTGCTTATTTGGGCAATGCTCATTAAAGGTTGCTCTAACCAAGACCTAATGAGCCTTTTCCCCATAGGGGTTTTAGTTTTGTCAATCACCCACAAAAGAGAGCCTTTTTTGTCACGCCCTCTCATGGTTTCAATCAACTCAAGATTGCGCCTGGTCGAATAGTCCAGTCGCATAAAGTTGGAGCTTGTGTAAAACTCAAGCTTATTTAAATTTTTCAAATCAGCCTTATGTGCAGCCTTTAGGTATTCCAAAGCCGTCCCCAAAGCTCTTAAGGCTTGCTTTTTATCCCTAATTTCCGAGCTTTTAAAATCTTCAACGAAATGCTCTGCAAGGGCTTCAACGCTTTCAGGTAGACCAAAAGCATCTTGGGGCAAAACCTCGAAAGCAATGGCTGCACGAGTTGCCGAAAAAGCTTTCAATGTACTTTCTAATTTTTTATCGCCTTCACGGTAAACTATTTCACTGGGCAAAAAATGGCCTAACTCACCTATAATTTCATTGTAAACAGCATCGGGCTCTTCTGTTTCAACCTGTGTCAAATGCACCGTACCCGTCGAAATGTCAACAAAACACAGACCCGCTGTAGTGCCGTCAACACAAAGCGAGGCCATATAATTATTTTTCCCCTCTTCAAGCATGCTGCTTTCAATAACCGTACCGGGTGTCAGCACACGAACAACAGCTCTTTCGACCAATCCTTTAGCTTCGGATACATCTTGTGTTTGTTCACAAATTGCTACCTTGTAACCCTTGGCAACAAGACGGGCTATGTAAGAGTCGGCACTGTGGTGAGGCACACCGCACATGGGTGCACGCTCTTCCCGCCCCCAATCACGACCGGTTAAAACCAATTCCAGTTCGCGTGAAGCCAGCTTGGCATCATCAAAAAACATTTCATAAAAATCACCCAACCTAAATAATAAAATAGCATCGGGATACTGTTCTTTGATTTCAAAATATTGTTTCATCATGGGGGTCATTTTTGCCATTTGGAACCTCTTTAACAGTTTATGGAAAAGCTTCAGTCACAGTCGCTGCTGCAAGACGAACATTCACCGCTGCAATCGCTTTCTTGTTGCGGCTCGCAGGTTTCGGGGTCTTCACCATTCACACAAAGCGATAAAATTCCGGTCAAGTGCTGCATCATTTCATCCACACTTTGCTTGGCCACTTGAAAATTTTGCATATTTTCATTTTCTGATATTTCATTGTAAAGAGCTGTAAATCTTTCATCATAGGCCTTGAGTTTGTCATCATCCGGTTCGGGCTTTGAAGCTTCATTCTGGTAGGACAATTGTATCATTCGAAGCTCATTGAGCAGTTGAATTAATTTTTCGTCCCCTTCATTTGCCAAGTTTGCCTTGTGAAGCGCCAAATAACGCTCATCTTTTTGAATTGCTGCGCCGAGTTGTCTGGTTAGTTTAATTAAGTCCATGTTTTTCTCCTTCTAAAATTAAATTGTTTTTTAGTCTTTATATTAATTGGCCTTCCAGGCGCCAGGTTTTAGCTTTAATAACCCTTGCGGTCAGAAAGCTTCCGATTTTATCCGCACTGCCCGGGAATTCAATTATTATATTGCCCTCTGTGCGCCCTACAAAGAAGCCGGGCTTGTTCGGGCTTTCACCTTCACAAAGCACCTTGTATACATTGCCGACCATTTTTTCACTTCTTAAAGCGGCAATTTGCTCTTGTAAACTTATAAGTTTATTAAATCTTTGGCTTTTAGCTTCTTCAGATGTTTCATCAAGCATTTCGGCAGCCGGCGTACCTTCGCGCGGTGAGAAGATAAAAGTATAAAGTGAAGTGAACTCAACTTCGTTCACAATCGACAAAGTGTCTTCAAATTCTTCTTCGCTCTCACCCGGGAAGCCTACAATAACATCACCGGTTACTGACAAGTCGGGCATGAGTGTTTTAGCATATTTTAAAAGTCTTGTATAATCTGCGCGCGTGTAGCCCCTGTTCATAGTCTGCAAGATTCTGTCATTGCCGCTTTGGAAGGGCAAGTGCAGGTGTTTGGCCACTTTAGGTGCTTGAGCCATGGCTTCCAAGAGCTCAAAGCTACAATCTTTTGGATGTGATGTCATAAAGCGTATCCAAAAATCACCTTGAATTTGATCAAGGGCCAAGAGAAGAGCGGCAAAGTTTTCTTTAAAACCGTCTTTGAGGCCATATGAATTAACATTCTGACCCAACAGAGTGATTTCTTTGTAGCCCGCTTCAACTAAATTTTCCGCTTCTTTTAAAATATTGTTAAAGGGCCTGCTCCGCTCGCGCCCGCGCACATTGGGAACAACGCAATAGCTGCAAAAATTATCGCAGCCGTATAAAATCGGTAAAAAAGCCTTAAAGTCGCTATCCCTTTTAACCGGCAAGCCTTCATTGAGGCCAAGCGCGTCATTACCGGTTTCAATGACCATTTTTTCACCTTTTAAAGAGCGCTTTAGAAGAGTCGGTAAGCTTTTTAAAACCCCGGTCCCAAAAATTAAGTCAAGGAAAGTATAGCTTTTCTTGATTTTTTTTATGACATATTCTTGTTCCGGCATGCAACCGCAAAGAGCTGTTATTACCTTTGGGTTTGTTTCCTTATATTTTTTGATGGCCCCAATATTACCGAAAGCCCGGTTTTGAGCGTTTTCACGAATGGCACATGTGTTTAATAAAATCATATCGGCTTTTTTTATATCATGGGTTAAGTTAAAGCCGATTTCTTCCAGTATTCCTTTAATAATTTCACTGTCTGCAACATTGCCTTGGCAGCCAAAGGTTCTGACATAAGCGTAAAGATCTTCATATCCGAAATGTTCTTGTAGGAGTTGGGCTAAAGCTCTGTCTTTATTGATTAAAGCCTTGTTTGTCATAGGTCCTCCGCAGGAAAAGGATTCTTAATGTTCTTTATGCCATTTGACACCTTGGGGCGTGTCTTCCAAAACTACCCCCATGGCCTTTAGCCGGTCCCTTATCTCATCGGCTTTGGCCCAGTCTTTTTCTGCCCTGGCCAGATTGCGTTGTTCAATAAGCTTTTCAACTTCTTCATCCGGGCTTGCCTCGCGTTTGTTGTAAAGCAACCCCAAAACATCGGTGAGTTCATCAAAAAGGGCCAAAGTTTTTTCAGCCGCACTTCTCGAGGCCTCTTTTTCGATGACCAGAGCATAGATGTCCCTTACCAGTTCGAAAACGGAGGCCAAAGCGTCGGCCGTGTTAAGGTCATCGTCCATCGCTTGCATAAAGCTTGCTTTATGCTTTTTTAAAGCTTCAAAAACACCAGTGTCGGTTCCTTTGCTTTCATCTTCGGTTTTTTCCAAGAAGAAAACCAAGTTCTCGCGCGCATTATAGAGTCGCTCAAGCGATGCTATGCTTTGTTCAATCATTTCAACGCTGTAATTTATGGGGCTCCTGTAGTGGGCCGAGATTAAGAGATAACGAATAGGTTCATAGCCATATTTTTCAGCTACATCCCTTACGGTAAAAAAGTTACCCAAGGACTTGGACATTTTTTTGTTGTCAATGTTTATGTAACCGTTGTGCATCCAGTAGTTTGCAAAGGTTACCCCGTTGCAGCACTCGCTTTGTGCTATTTCATTTTCATGGTGAGGAAAGATTAGGTCTTGCCCTCCGCCGTGAATATCTATGGTTTTGCCCAAATAACGCCGCGCCATGGCAGAGCATTCTATATGCCAACCGGGCCGCCCCTGCCCCCAGGGTGATTCCCATGCGGGTTCGCCTGCTTTTGCTGCCTTCCATAGGGCAAAGTCCATTGGTTCGCGCTTGGTTTCACCGACCATTATTCGGGCGCCGGCTTCTAAATCTTCAAGAGGTTGGTTTGAAAGCTTACCGTACTCATCGAACTTTTTCGGACTGAAATAAACATCACCTTGGACTTCATAAGCATAGCCCTCTTTAACAAGGGTAGAAATTATGTCAATTATCTCATCAATGTTTTCGGTCGCTTTGGGGTGATAAGTGGCATCTTTGATATTAAGGCCTCGGGCATCTTTTTTATATTCTTCAATATATTTTTCAGCGATGACATCATAGGTCGTATTTTCATCCTTTGCTCTGTTGATAATTTTATCATCAATATCTGTGAAGTTTTGGGCGAACTCAACTTGATAGCCCTTGTATTCAAGATAGCGCCTCAATACATCAAAAACACAAACCGGCCTGGCATTACCGATATGAATTAAATTGTAGACAGTCGGCCCACAAGCATAAATTTTAACCTTACCCTCTTCAAGAGTTTCAAGTTTTACCTTTTCTTTCACCAATGTGTTATAAACTTTCATTATTTTTTGCCTCACCTTCAGCCATTTTTCTTTCTAACTCTAATAATCTTTCATTCATTTTACAAAATTCTTGAGCAACGGGGTCGGGAATGTGGATGTGGTCAAGCTCTTCAACCCTCATGCCGTTGCACTTAACAACCCTGGCCGGTACCCCGACCGCGGTTGAATTGGGTAAAATTTCATTTAAAACCACTGCCCCTGCGGCGATTACCGAATTGTCACCAACCTTGAAAGGCCCTAAAACTTTTGCACCGGCCCCGATTGTAACCTTGTTGCCGATTGTGGGGTGGCGCTTACCGCTTTCTTTACCTGTTCCGCCAAGCGTAACCCCTTGGTAAATTGTAACATCGTCACCTATTATGGCGGTTTCGCCTATAACAACCCCGGTGCCGTGATCTATAAAGACCCTACGGCCCAATACAGCACCCGGATGTATTTCTATACCTGTTTTTCTGACGGCGCGTTGTGATATGCAACGCGCAAAGAAATAAAGCCTGCGCTCATAACACCATTTTGCGCGCCTGTGCATCCTAACAGCTTTTAAACCCGGATAGAGCAAATAAACTTCTAAACTCGAACGCGCGGCGGGGTCTCGCTCTTTAATGCAAGCAATATCTTCACGCAATTGTTTGAACATACTTTAGGCCCTCCTATAAAAAACAGCCTCTCACCGCCCTGTAGGGCAGCGGAGGCGTCGTAACGCAGTTCCACTCCGTCTTCTTGCTTGGGCGGCGTTAACGGTGCCCACCGCACAGGTTTCGGTGCCCCTGTGTGCTCACGGGGTCTTTCACCAAATTTGCGCTAACCGCCTGTTAACCATCGGCCATTATCTGCCGGGCCGCTTAAGGCTTGCTGCACCCCTTGAATGCATTTATATATCTTTTATATTATACAACAAAAGCCCAAGTTTTGCATTATCAATTTAAACAATTAACAGGTAATTTACAAGAGACGGGGGTTTATTTTGAATAGTCAATGTAATTTTTGCTTTGCAAGGCATAAACAAGGCCGGATACAACTGCCAAAATAGCTGTAATCCATAATAAAATATGGCTTAAAAATGCTAAAGATATCGGCGTATACTCTTTAAAAACTGTATAGTTGCTGTCAAGGCCGGCTAAAAAAATAATTAAAAGACTGAAAACCATTTGGCAAACGGTTTTTAGCTTGCCCCATATATTTGCCGGTATAACAATGCCTTGGGCGGAAGCAATGAGCCTGATTGAGGTTACCGCAAATTCCCGGGTCAGTATAATTAAGACAATCCATACATTACACAAACCATAATGGAGGAAGGATAGTAAGGCAGCGGTTGTCAGCATTTTATCGGCTACCGGGTCAACTAATTGCCCAAACACGGTTACCTCGTCATATTTTCTTGCAAGTTTGCCGTCTGCAAAATCGGTTAATGCCGCTACAGCAAAAACCACCAAAGACAGCCAGAAGTTGTGTTTTATATCTGCCATTATCAGAGCCAAAAACAAGGGAGTAAGAAGCATCCGACTGACCGTTAGCTTGTTTGGTATGTTCATAGCAATCCCCTCAAAACCTATCTTCTTCCCAACAAATCATATTCCGAAACACCGAAAATTTCAACTTCAAGAAAATCACCTTCATCATGGTCCCCATCGGAGGTAAAAATGACCTTGCTGTCTATTTCAGGTGCATCCATATAGGAGCGACCAAAGTATGAGTCTGTGTATCTATCATAGCCCTCGACCATGACTTTTAGTTTTTTCCCAACCAAGTTTTGATTTTTTTCCGTCATAATTTCATACTGGTCTTGCATAATCAGGTCTGCCCGCCGGAGCGCTTCTTCCTCATCAACCTGACCGTCAAGTTCATAAGCGGCAGTTCCTTCTTGCGGCGAAAACACAAAACAACCGCATCTATCAAGGGCAAGTTCATTTACGAGGTCAGATAAATTTGAAAAGGCCGCTTCGTCCTCTCCCGGAAACCCACATATAAAGGTACTGCGAATAATTATGTCCGGCATTGCTTTTCTGAGTTTAGAAACAAGCTCTTTGATATCCCGGCTCATAAAATTTCTGTTCATAGCCTTTAAAATTCTGTCATCAGCATGTTGGATAGGGATATCAATGTAATGTAAAACCTTGCTGTTTGTTCGCATGGTTTCAATAAGGCGGTCACTCACAAAATCGGGGTAACAGTACATAAGGCGAATCCACTCGATGCCTTTTACTTGTGAAAGTTTTTCCAACAAGTCCGGCAAAACATAGTCCTCATAAAGGTCAATACCATAAGCGCTTGTATCTTGAGCAATAATTATAAGCTCTTTGACACCTTTTTCCGCAAGATCACTCGCCTCTTCAAAAAGCTCTTCCATGGGGCGACTTCTGTAAGCACCTCGTATTTTGGGGATTAGGCAAAAACTGCAATTGTTTGAGCAGCCTTCGGCTATCCTTAAATAAGCCCAATGTGACGGTGTGGTTAAAACCCTTGCCCCTTCAAGAGGCAAGGCGGACCTTGGCGGGAATGACATGAGACAGCCTTCGCCTTCAATTACGCTTTCAATATTTTCTACAATGGCAGAATTGGAGCCTATACCCAAAACGGCATCCACTTGGGGAATTTCTTCCAAAATTTCTTCCTTATAAAGCTGAGCCATACAGCCCGTTACTATAACCTTACGGACCGTCCCTTCTTTTTTTAGGTCTACGACTTCTAAAATGTTATCAATGGCTTCTTGCTTGGCATCGTCAATGAAAGTGCATGTGTTGATTATGACTGCATCCGCTCCCTCGTAAAAATCAACAATTTCAAAACCCGCATCCAATAAAAGTGCCAGCATAATTTCGGCATCAACTTGATTTTTGGGACATCCCAATGAAATTATTCCTATTTTATAACTCATAAATTACCTCAAACATAGTCTTCTTCATCGGAAGTAAAACCAAGACTTTCTTTATAAATTTCAAATGCTTTGCGAATTTCACCGTAGGGATAGCCCAAGCGTTGCAAGGCCCTTACAGCTCTTTGGAAGCTTTTCTCATTATCAAAAGCATAAGTGAATTTTCTTTCAATTAAGCCTAAAATTCTATCGGTTTCGTCGTCTTCAAAAGAATACGCGACACTTTCAGCCGTGTCGCGCTCAATGCCTTTGCGGGCCAGCTCCATTTTAATACGGTGTTTACTGAAACTTTTGCGTTTATATAATTCTTCGGCATATTTTTGGGCAAAAGCTTCATCATCAATAAGACCCAAGCCAATAATTTTTTTAACAACTTCTTTGGCTAAATCTCGAGCTTCATAACGAGCCAATTTGTCTTCAAGCTCTTTTGAGCTATGGTCACGGCGTGAAAGCAGATCGAGAGCCTTTGAATAAAGATAATCAAATTTTGCTTTACCGGCAAATTCTTCAAAAGTTTCCCCATCTACTCTTTCACCGTTGGTAAAACCTTCTGCATACCATAAATCAGGTGAAACACTCAAAGAATATTCACCGTCAATATAAACATGCATTTTGCCTTTTTTGCTTATTTTCGCAGTAACTATCATAATACTTAAAACTAATTATTTCTTAATCGTCAACAGCTATATCCAGTTTAGCTTTGGCACTTGCCTTTTTGCCCTTTCCGGCGCTATTTTCTTGTTTGTCATTAATTGTAACTTTGAGCGGCTCATCGATGTTTTGTGGCGATGCCGCCGTTGCTTGGCGAATAAGTTCTTCAATTTCGGCCGAAACTTCTGCGTTTTCTTTTAAGAAGTTTTTCGCATTATCACGGCCTTGCCCCAAGCGAACATCTTTGTAAGAGTACCAAGCCCCACCTTTTGTTACAATGTCAAGCTCGACACCGATATCTAATATTTCGCCTTCTTTAGATATGCCTTGACCGTACATAATGTCAAATTCCGCATGTTTGAAAGGAGGCGCTACTTTATTTTTAACAATTCTGGCCCTGGTTCTTGAACCTATGAATTCATTGCCGGCTGCCTTTAATTGCTCAATGCGCCGAACATCGATCCTAATGGATGAGTAAAACTTTAGGGCCCTGCCGCCGGTTGTTGTTTCGGGGTTACCGTAAACGATACCGACTTTTTCGCGAAGTTGGTTAATAAAAATAATGATTGTATTCGATTTTGCAATTGCGCCTGCAAGTTTACGCAGTGCTTGAGACATCAAGCGGGCATGTAGGCCGACATGTGAGTCCCCCATTTCACCTTCTATTTCCGCACGCGGAACCAAGGCAGCCACAGAGTCCACAACAACAACATCAAGGGCACCGGAACGCACCAGGGCCTCTGCAATTTCCAGTGCTTGTTCGCCGTTATCCGGCTGTGAAACTAAAAGCGATTCAACATCAACACCGAGATTAGAAGCATAATGGGGATCCAAAGCATGTTCTGCGTCAATAAAGGCTGCTTCACCGCCGGCCTTTTGTGCTTCTGCAACAACATGAAGTGCCAAAGTAGTTTTACCGGAAGCTTCGGGACCGTATATTTCAACAATACGCCCGCGCGGCAAGCCGCCGATGCCCGTAGCGGCGTCAAGAGTAACGGACCCGGTTGAAATAGATTCAACCGCCATACCTTCATTTTGACCCAGGCGCATTATAGAGCCCTTACCATAAGCTCTTTCGATTTGGACCAAGGCACTTTCTAAAGCTTTTTGTTTATCTGTCATATTTATATCCTCCAATCATTCGTACAAATGTTCGTTTCGTTGATTATATACCCATTTAATTAAAAATGCAAGCTAAATTCAAAAATAATCTTGCATTTTAGGCTAATACCTGTTAGTATGTTTTCTGTTATCGAGAAAAGGAGGTATGCACGATGGCTAAATGTGATTATTGTGGCAAGGGTGTTTCCTTTGGAATAAAGCTGTCTCACTCGCACAGGCGCTCAAAAAGAACCTGGAAGCCCAACATAAAAAAGGTTAGAGCTCTTGTTGACGGCTCCCCGAAAAGAGTCAATGTTTGTACGCGTTGCTTGCGTTCGGGTAAGGTTACCCGTGCGGTATGACCCAAGAACCTGAATCTTGAGAAAAGACTGACTTATGTGCAGTCTTTTCTTTTTTCTTTTAATTTTAGTTTGAATGGTCGCAATACTTGCAAATCAATTCGCCGTCAGTCTCTTTCAACAATGTCGGTAAGTAGTTTTCGGTCTGTGTTATACAGCGGACATTTTTACAAGTCAGGCTCGTGTGTGTGGCTAGCGGCCTTTCGGGTGGGGCAAATGAGGGTGTTTTTAACATTTTCATGATCAAGGCCATACGCGCGTATATTCCATACTCTGTTTGTTCAAAGTATTTTGCACGCGGGTCGTCATCAACTTCAACTGTGATTTCGTCGACTCTGGGCAAGGGGTGCAATACCCTTAAATCTTTTTTTGCCAGTTTCATTTTCTCGGCATTCAGTACAAAAACGCCTTTTTGTGTTTCATACTCATCCGAGCAGGTAAATCTTTCTCTTTGAATGCGGGTCATGTAAAGAACATCCAGTTCGGATATGGACTCTTCCAAGCTTTCTGAAAATTTATAAGTACTGCCATTGGCCTTCAAGCAATCCAGTATATATTTGGGAACCTTAAGTTCCGGCGTTGAAATTAAAACGAACTTATTATTGGGGTACTTTGACAAGCTCTTTATAAGCGAATGGACGGTGCGCCCGTTTTTATTGTCACCGCAAAGGCCAATGGTTAAATTATCCAATCGCCCCTTTTCATAAGATAGGGTTACAAGGTCGGTTAAGGTTTGCGTGGGGTGCAAATGACCGCCGTCGCCTGCGTTTATTATAGGGCCTTTTGAAAACATTGAAGCCGCATAGGCCGCCCCTTCAAAAGAATTGCGAATTACAATAATATCGGCATAGTTGCTGATAACACTGATTGTATCTTTTAAGCTTTCACCTTTTGAAACCGATGAATTATCAGGGTCTGTAAAACCGATAAGCTTCCCCCCCAAACGCAGCATTGCTGTTTGGAAGGACATTTGAGTTCTGGTGGAAGGCTCATAAAATAAGGTTGCCATAATATTGCCATGGCAATGGTCGGTGTAATAAGAGGGGTTTTCTTTAATAACACCCGCTAAGTCAATAATTTCATCCAAAACAGACGGTGAAATATCGTCCAAATCTATCAGATGCCTCAAACTCATATCAAAACCTCCGTTGCGGTGAGAGTTATACCTGCCTCGTTAGATTTTACTGTTTAAGAGAAGTTTTGTCAATTAAAGATGAAGACAGATTTTCAGATTTTCACAGCTCAAGCTATTGATTTTTTTATCCTCTTGGTTTATACTCTTTTTTGTTGTGCCGGTGTGATGGAATAGGCAGACGTGATGGATTCAAAATCCATTGGTAGCAATACCGTGCCGGTTCGAGTCCGGCCACCGGCACCAAATAAGAAAAGCAGCCCAAATAAAGGCTGCTTTTCTTATTTGTTTTTTTAGATATGTTCTTTGAAAAAACTTTTCAGCTTATCTTGATAAAGTTTTGGGGCGTCATAATAACTGTAGGCGTGAATTGCACCTTCTACAATAAGGAGGTCTTTTGCCGTCGGACAAGCATCGTGGAGCCTGTAGACCATTTCCGTTGGGACATAGGTATCGGCATCACCATGAATAAACAGAACAGGACGGGCGGCATTTTTCATTTGCCCCAAACAATCGGCATCTTTAAAATAATAGCCTGCTCTAATTTTGCAAATTGCGCTTGAAAGATTAACAATTAAGGGGAAATTAAAGCCAATCATTCCCTTAAGCACATGGGCCGTTTCCTCATGACAATCCGTAAACCCGCAGTCTTCAACAATAAGCTTTACCTGTTCAGGCGGATTGGCACTGTTTGCAAGCATTACCGTTGCGGCTCCCATGGAAATTCCGTGTAAAACAATTTCAATGTCTTCACCAAAGCGTTTTATTAAATAATCAACCCACAACAATACATCTTTATGATCAAGGGCACCAAATCCCATATACTTGCCCTCGCTTCTGCCATGGGCTCTGTGATCGGGCAAAAGAACATTGTATTTAAGTTCATTGTGGTAAAAGGGAATCATGTGGCTAAACTCATCAGGCCCGTTGCACTTGTGACCGTGTGCCAGTAATGCAAAGCGTTTCGTTTCTTCCTTGGCCGGCAAATACCAAGAGCGCAGTACCAAGCCATCAGCACTTTTTATTGACAGGTCCTCGGGCTTCAAAGCATGGAAGTTTTCATTGTTGCGTTGCCTGATAATAAGCCTTTCTTTATGGGCTTCGGTTTTAGGTGTTTTTTTCTTTTTAGGGCGAACAATAGCAATTCTAAAACCAAGTTCCCCCGCCACTAAAAGCAGAGCTAATATTAGACCTACTACAATTAAAAAATAAATCATTTCTTTCGCTCCTTTCAGTGCCCGCTGAATTCTTTGTAAAATTCGTCTGTCTTGTTTTTTAATTCTTCCAAACGCTTACCTGCTCGTTCGTCACCAAATAAGAAGTTACGCATTAAAATACCTTCCTCTTCGCATGTTTTTTGAACCAAGGGAAAGTAATTTTCCAACAAAAACCTTGCATAAGAAACCAGCCTATAGGAACCGTGCACGGTGTAGTTAACCGAATCTTCGTAGACTTCAACCGCAACGCTCATGTGGTCTTTTACAGCCTCAATTATGGATTCTTTTGATTTTTCCGCAACAAAAACAAGAGAAAACTTTCTGTCAAAAAGCTTGGTATTAATAGTGCCGTGAGAATCACTGGCCCCGACAATCGGCGGGTTTACCCCCTCACTGCGCATTTGATAGTAAAAGGCTGTTTGCATATTGTTTTCATGAGCGCTATTGCCGCCAACCAATTCAAAGGCATCAAAAAAGCCCGCTTTCAGAAAAGCGCGGGTTAGGGAATCCGGCACATTATAGGTATCGTTGAGCCAGTGCGGATGACAAAATATTGCCAAGCCCCCTCTTTCTTGTATTTTTCTGGCGGCCCAGAGGTTGGCGGCATAGGTAAATTTGTCTTCATAATCAATGACTTCCGTGTCAATTATCTTTTCAACTTCCTCATAGTACTCGTCACAATCGTCTTCAAAAAGTTCATTTACACTACTCTCACCCCCAAAATTGACCACATGCACATAGTTTTCGGGTGTGTGTACCTCTTCGCCTGTAATAATCAACATACCCAGGGAGACATCTTTAAAAGCCTCAATGGCTTCCAATGAAGGGAAGAAACGCAAATGGTCGGTTATGGCCAGGAAATCAAAGCCTGCCTTTCTGTAGTTTGCAGCCGCGACTGCCGGATGCTCTTTTCCGTCCGAGCGACACGAGTGAACATGAAAATCGCCTTTTAGCGGACGAAGATTAAAGAGGTCCTCTTCCAAAGCATAGACCGAAAGTTGAAGGAGCCTGTCTTTTTTACCCTCTTCAAAAACTCTTATGTAATATTCACTTTCAAGGTCAAAATAAAAATCAAAAGACAGCTTTCCCTCTTCAGCCGGAAGCCTCAACTCGTTGTTTTTACTTCTGTAATCACCGATGGTGACCCTTACCAAGGCCCAAACTTCAACCTTGTATTCCACACCGTCTCGGAAAGCAAGCTGGGGTTCAAGTGCGCTAACTGTAAGCCTTGTTTTTTTGCCTTTTTCTACAATACCGGGAGTTATTTTATACTTGTATAAGTGTGTTTGCATAACCTTCCTCCTAAGCCCATTCGATTGGCCGCTGCCAAAAGTTTGGTGAATCTTTTATGAGCCTGTGCTCTGTAAGTCTTGTAATCCCATGATCTAAAATATCATTGTATAAGAGCTCGTTTTCTCTTATTCGACCGGGGTTTAAGAGTGAAAATTCATCATTAAACAAGTTGGCTTTGTAATGACGCCAGCAAAGTTCCGAGCGTTTTATATTATCCAATTCTTCTTCGGTTGATGCGGAATTTTTAGCCGATTCCCAAAGTGAATTTAAATATTTTCTTTCACTGTAATTAAAATACATGCCTTGGTAGTGCCAGTCAAAAATGAAGAGATGCTCGGTAGCCGCAGCTTTGGCACAAATTTTGTCGATAAAGGCCCTAATGTACTCTGCCGAATCTTTACCGTAATAGGCTTCTAAAAACTCGGTCATATGGTATTCAAGGTCACAATATGGATCCCAGAGCAACTTGGCCAATAAATATGCCCGCAATTCACCAAACTCACCGCTCTTGCCCCCGTTATAGTTGCCCTGTTCAAAGACACCCTTGACATTGTTTTCGGCAAAAAACTGCATATTGGCAGACAGTACATGGAAGTTAGGGAAGATATTTAAATAAAGGTTAAAGTTGGTTGTGTAATCCCAGATATATAGCCTTTGGCATATTTCCGACCAACCCTTTATGTCTTCCGAGAAGTCGGAAGGAATGTCCCTAAACATATCGGTAACAGGCTCATTTCTTTGATGACCGCATTGGTCCAAGGGATGACAAAAACAACACTCTATAGAGCAAAGCCTGACAATGACATTGGGGCGCGGAACTATATTTTCCGGTGGTTTTCTGGTGTATTGATAGGCAAAAGTGTCAAAGGCGACATTGGGGAATTCATCTTCCAAGGCTTCTGCCACTCTGTTGACAAAGGCTATGTTGGTGCCGGATGGCCCTGCGTAGTATTCGTCGGACGCCTTGCAATTAGGGCACTGGCAATATTCTTGATTGTCGTTTTGAGTAACCGAAGCAATCTGAACATTGGGATTGGCTTGCAGACGCACTCTCAAATTTTCAACTGTTGTGTTAAAGACCCCTTCATTGGTCAAACAGCGCTGATCTTTTGTGTATTCCCCCACATCTTCCCTGTAGGAAAAATATTCGGGATGCTCTTCAAATAAGGATTCGGGAACCAATCCCTTCATGGTGTGACTAAAACCCGCATATGAAACCGCACCGCCCAGGGCATCCGGAATCGATTTCACCCTGTCCGAATTAAGTTTAAGCTTTGGCTTCCACTCGGCGTTAAAGGCACTGACCCAATAGGAATCCCGATATTCAAAAATAGGAACCTGTTTGTAATTTAATTCAGCATCAATTTTAAGGGTATTATTTTGAGGTATATGGCTCAAATCAGGTGTAAACCAGCGGCATCCCAGTTGTTCTTCTAAAAAGTTGTAAACACCGTAAAGGGTTCCACGCAACTCGCCACCGGCTATAATTAAGTTTTCATCGACTACCTTTACCTGAAAACCTTCATCACCCAAGGCTTTCCTGTCAATAAAAAATTCATCCGGATTTTCACGGTTGGTTTTGCCCACTAAAATCTCATGCGGGCGTACCCTGGCGGTATCGTCGGTTATATGAAGCTGACAACCGCTTATTTGAAAAATATAGTTTTGCAATTCTTGGGCTGCCGTAAGCTCTGATTTGGAGCAGTTTGCACCTTTGACAATTACATAATCGCTTTCCCCGTTTTCAATCAGGGTTAAATATTGGCTTACAACTACTTCTTCATGCTTGATTCCGCCGTAGTCGGGCGGTGCTTGGGAAATATTAAGATTTCCGATTATAAAGCCCGACACAATCTGGACAATTGACAGTAAGAAGGACACCAATTCCTTATACACAAGCAACACCCTTTCAAACAGTTAAATGTTTATGCTTTCATTTTTGCCAAATCACGGTAACTTATATATTCAAAGCCAATAGATTCAAGGTATTTTCGTGTTTCCGGGTCTGCAAACAAGCGATGCTCCCAGACGCGTCTAAACCAGACAGTGCTTGTCCCCTTAAGTTCATCACTTTCAAGGGAGGGATGAATATAAGTTTCTGTCACACCGGCCGGGAAACTTTTAAAGTGTTCAAACATATAATCACGAAAGTTTTCATATGAATCACTTTGCGGCCCATCCCATTCATGGGTTATTAGGTAGTCGGGTATGGCCACACCCTTACTTTTAGCATATTCATTAAATTTCTTAAACAACATACCGAGTAAATTCGTATCAATTTTTGAGCCAAAGCGAGCCATTTGTTCAACGGTGTATTGAGCGGGGAACCTAAAGGGCAAGCCATATTCAGAGGCTATATCAAAAGCCAAAGCCAGTAGCTCAAACCTTCCTGTTTCTATGCCGTAAATTGAACCCATATGATTGTCAAGGTGGGAGGGATTTAAGCCCAATTTTTTTGCCCTTTCAATTTGCGCCCTGATTTCACCCTCAAGCTCATCAAGGTCTGCCTTTTCTTCAACCATAACACTCTCTTTGTGTAAATAGCCCAAATCATCACGCAAAGAGTCTGTGTTCGAAGTATTGACGGGGCTCCAACGGTACTTACTCCACTCACTTGTTAGCGTAAGGTGGACCCCAATGGCAAATTCAGGGTTTTCTTTTGCAAATTGGCAAGCTTCCGGTGCCCAACCGCAAGGTGTCATTATTGTGGCAGAAGTTATTCCTCCCTTCTTAAACAAGTCGAAGGTTGCAAGGTTTGCTGCCCTGCACATTCCGAAATCATCGGCGTTAATTATTAGATAGCGTTCCATCCGATCCTCCCACATAAATATTAATATTAATTATTTTTGTTTATTCTTTTTCTTTTTAGAGATTTTGTAGCCCAGGTAGCCCAAGGCCGCAAGGCCGACAACCGGGCCCACATATTTTAAAGTGTTTTCGATAACTCCGTGTGCCCTGTCATTTATTAACATATAACCTTTAATGGAGTTGCATTTGGTTCCGAAATATTCGCGATAGCGGTGCATTCGCGTTTGTATGTCCGCCGGGTTGTCTTCATCTAAGACAATCATTCTTACACCCTGCCTCAAACCATCACCGTATATATGAAATCCGCTGCATTTGCTTTGGCAAAGCATAATCCCGTCTACACTGCCACAAAAATCGTTCATATGGTCATGGCCGAAAAATGCGGCTAAAACATCACCTTGCTTTTTCCAGCTTTCAAATTGACCGCTGTTATGGTCGGGGGTACAGGGACCCTCACCCATATGGCCCGTGGCCTTGCTCTTGTCCAAAACATACCAGTTGTCACTGAAAATTCCATGGCCTTGAACAGCGCTTGGGTTTAAAGGCGAACTCGTTTTCAAAAGCTCATACTCTTCCATAACGGGTATATGTTGGAAAACCAAGGCCGGCAAAGGAGCACCGCCGTTTTTTTCTTTTAAATTTTGAGCTGTTTCTTCATACCAACGAATTTGATCGTCTTGTAAATAGGCGTAACTCCTGCTGCCTTCTTCCCTATTACCCGAGTCAAACAACCACAGATTATAAGCATAATCATCAGTGTTTGAGCTTAAGATGGGAAGATTCATATTACCGACACCGGTAATACCCGGGGTGCTCTCAACAAGAAAATTATCATATTCTTGGAAAAGTGACAAAATAACTTCTTTGGCCAGCCCCGATTCCGACTCACCGTCATGGTTGCCAAAAACCAAGGCCAGGGGCACATTGCGCTTTTTAAAAGGCTCTACCACCCTAAAAATCGGTACTCTTAATTCTTCGACAGTCAAATCATAACGATTGCCTTGACTGTCATAAGCGCCGTTTGAGACAATATCCCCCATAAGTATGGCTAGGTCCGGTTGCAATTCATCCAAGGCCCTGTTAATCAAGCGCAAAAAGTCTTCGCTTTTTTCATCGATACGGTATTTTTCATGAATATCGCCAACCACCATAATTTTAAATTTGCCGTTTAGGTCGAACCTGAGTTTTGCCGGATTTTTCATCGTTTTCTCCTTTACTGTGTCATCTTTATAAAATCTTCTTCACTCAATATTTGAAGGCCGAGCTCTTCCGCCTTTTTGTACTTGCTGCCCGGCTTTTCACCACTGACAAGGTAATCTGTGTTTTTGCTTACCGACGAGGTTACTTTACCCTCAAAGCTTTCTATTAAAAGAGCGGCTTCTTTCCTGGTCATTGCTTGCAAGCTGCCTGTCAAGACAAAGGTTTTACCTGCGAAACGCTTATCAATAAAAGAAGAACTGTGCTCCATTTTTAAGCCGACAAGCTGTAAGTCTCTAATCATTTGCCGACTGCCTTCTTGCGAAAAGTATTCAAATGCACTTTTTGCCATTATTTCGCCAAAACCCTCTATGGCTAAAAAGTCATTTTCTTGCGCTTGTAAAATATTTTCAATTTTCATAAAATGTTCGGCCATCAGTTGGGCAGCCCTTTGGCCGATATAATGTATCCCCAGTGCAAAAATCAAATTAGCCAAGCCCTTATTTTTTGAGCTTTCAATAGCCTCAAGCAGATTTGTTGCGGACTTGAGCGCAAAGCGCTCTAAACTTAAAAGATCGTCTATATCAAGCTTATAGATATCTAAAACATTTTTAACAAGACCCGCCTTTACCAAGCGTTCAATCACGCTCTCACCCAAACCTTCAATATCCATGGCATCGCGGGATGCAAAGTGCAACAAGCGGCGTTGAAGTTGAGCGGGGCACTGCGGATTCACACAGCGCAAGGCAGCCATCCCTTCTTCCCTGATGGCCTTACTGCCGCAGGAAGGGCAGTTTTCCGGAAGTGTGTAGGGTTTTGAGTTTTCTTCATGTTCTGTGACAGTTACAATTTCAGGAATTATATCGCCTGCCTTGCGAATAATCACCTTGTCGCCGATCCTTATTCCTTTTTCATCAATAAAGTCTTGATTGTGTAGAGTTGCCCGCGAAACAGTCGACCCGGCAATATCTACAGGTTCAAGCAAGGCCGTGGGCGTCAAAACACCGGTTCGGCCGACATTTATTTCAACACCCAGCACTTTTGTTGCTTTCTCTTCCGGCGGATACTTAAAAGCCAGGGCCCAGCGCGGAGCCTTGGAAGTGCTGCCCAAAACTGTTCTTTGTGAAAAATTATCAAGCTTTATAACTGCTCCGTCAATAGCATAAGGCAAACTGTTTCGATTTTCCCCAATCTCTTTTATCTCTTTTATAACCCCTTCTATGTTGTCAAAAAGACGATAGGAGGGAATAACCTTAAAACCTAATTTTTTTAGAAAATCAAGGGATTGTTTATGGCTGTCTAATTCATAAGCTTCTAATTCTTGAATGTTAAAGACAAAAATATCCAAATGCCTTTGGGCCGTGACTGCCGAATCTTTTTGCCGTAAGGACCCCGCCGCGGCATTGCGCGGATTTTTAAAAGGTTCTTCTTCATTGCGTTCTTGCTCTTCAACCAGTCTTGAAAAAATGCTTTTGGGCATAAAAACTTCTGCCCTGACAACCAAGTTCACAGGCAAGCGTAAGCGTTTAGGCAGATTTTTTATGGTTAGAAGGTTTTCTGTTACATCTTCGCCTCTTATTCCGTCGCCCCTTGTGGCGCCCCTGACAAAAACACCCTCTTCATATTCCAAAGCAACAGAAAGCCCGTCAATCTTTGGTTCAACAACAAAAGCTGCTCGGTCAACTTTTTCAGCCAGGCGGCGCTCAAAATCCTCAACTTCTTCATAGGTAAAGGCATCTTGCAAGCTTTCTAAAGCAACCCTATGCTCAACCGGCCCGAATTTTACATCGGCCTTGCCCCCTATTCTTAAGGTCGGGGAGCTTTCCTGCTTAAGTTCCGGGTATTCATTTTCAAGTTGTTCAAGTTCACGCAAGAGCAAGTCGTAATCATAATCAGAAATTTCCGGTGCGTCTTCTTCATAGTATTTCTTATTATGATAGGTCAGCAATTGCGACAGTTCTTCAACCCTTCGTTTTACATCTTCAAAAGTTTTGATGCAATCACCTTCAAATTCAAAATTCAAGTGTGCCATATCTCATATATAATAACCTATTATAATATTGTCTTCAAGATAAAAATTGCCCCACAGCTATCGCTGCAGGGCAATTTAAATTTTATTTTGCCTTATTAACTTTTCGAGCGTGCGTATTCAAGTCACAGGCACTTACTAACGAACAGTTTAAGTTTAGGGCTGTAGAACTAAAGGCTTATAACATTGCAAAGTTTATTTAATATTACAATAATTTAATAAGCTCTTTAATCACATGCACCGTCATTTCACCAAGCTTTGCGACTCGAACACGCAAACATTTGACTGTACATCGGAATCGCCTCTTTCTTATTTATTTACGCCCTCCTCCGAGCGCACTCAGAACATTCTGAGAACTTCTTCCCCCTCACCGTCAACCAAATTATACCTCAAAACCCCGACATTGTCAACATAGTTTCAAGGCAAGATGGAGTTTTTTTGATAACTTTGACCGGGAAGGCTTTTTTTGTTGACTATTCTTGCCAATAATTGTAAAATTGATATGCAGGAAAAAGAGGTGCTTTTATGGATGACAGCTATAACCCTGATATCGTCAGTGTAGTTGACGAAGACGGAAAAGAACATATTTTTGAAGAACTTGATCGGATTGAAACTGACAAGGGCAAGTATGTTGCGCTTGTGCCGGCTTATGACCAAGCCGCAGACTTACTCAACAGCAGCGGTGAACTTATAATTTTAAAGGCCGAAGAGGAAGATGGCGAAATTTATCTTTCTCAAATCGATGATGAAGCCGAGTTCAAAGAAGTCGGCGATCTGTTCGAAGAGCGCTTACAGGAAAAATTTGATATAGAGTTTTTTGAAGACGAAGAATAAATAAAAACACCCTGCCTTGTTCGATAAATACGGCATATAATGATCCAACACTTTTAAATTGGGAGCCTAAACTCCTAAGGCGGGCTGCAGACCTCCCGGCTTTGCCGGACGAAGGGAGCACGAAACTATAGGGCGGCACCCACCTGCTATTTGCAGGTTCTTATCTGTCGTATCCGGCTTGGCGGGGCACTTTTTTGTGGAGTGAGAATTTTGCTGCTGCTTTTTAATCAAAACCCTTTGGACACTATCCCTTGTCCGGGCGGTTTTATTTTTCTCTTAAAAGAAAAATCTGTTTCCGGTCAAAGCGTTATAACATTTTATCGCTATGATCAAGACAGGCATAAAGCTCACCGTATAAATAAAGATGAATATCTTTTTGTAAAGTTCGGTAAAGCATATTTGCCCATATCAAAAGATTTGGGCAATTATGTCAGTTGCCGTTGCCTACCGCTTAAAAACGGAAACCTGACGGTTATTGACAAGAAAGGCGTTTTGCGCATTTATTCGGACCGGGGTGATCTTATCGGGGTAGAAATTCTTGACTACCACGGCGCCCCCTTTACATCCATAGTTTCATATAAAAATGATTTTTGGGCAAGCGTACCGCAAAAAGATTGCGTTGTTTGCTACTCCCCCAGGGAAGAAAGCGTAATGCTTCGTGTAGGCGGAAGCCGTTCAAAAACCTTCAAGTCCCCCGTTTGTCTCCACCGTTTGGGCGACAAGCTTTTTGTTTGCAGCAAGGGCGACTTTAAAGTCCGCCAACTTGATCTAAATTCACTCAAGGTTACCGATTATGCTGAATTTGAAGAACCTGTCCTAAATTTTTTCATATCGGGTGTCCACGAATATGCACTGCTTGAGAGCGGTATGTATAGGCTGTAAAAGAAATAAACGGATTTAACAAATCGCCCTGTCTCATCGGAGAAGGGCGATTTGTATCTTTTATGTTTTGTATCTTTATATAAGACTAAGATTGGCAGAATTCTAAAGCGGCCTCCGCTGCCGAGGCGGCATCAGCCTCGTATCTGTCCGCCCCTATATCACGACAGAAAGTTTCAGTTACCGGGGCCCCGCCCACCATTATCTTAAATTTACCCCTAACACCTTGCGAGTTTGCAAGGTCAACAACATTTTTCATTTGGTCCATAGTCGTTGTCAAAAGGGCCGAACAGCATATTACACAAGCATCATGCTCTATTGCGGCCTCTATAAATCTTTCGGCCGGGATGTCTACACCCAAGTCAATAACGGTAAGCCCTCTGCCTTCCATCATCATTTTCACAAGGTTTTTACCTATGTCGTGCAAGTCCCCCCTAACCGTGCCTAAAACAACAGTGCCTTTGTTTACGGCATCTTCTTCGGTCAGATAAGGCTTGAGAAGTGCCGCACCGGCATTCATTGCACGGGCCGCAACAAGAACCTCGGGTACAAAGACTTCGTTGCACTTAAATTTTTCGCCGATAATTCCCATTCCGTCAAGCAGACCCTCTTCAAGAATCTGTTTAGGCGAAAGGCCCAGGTCAAGTGCTTGCCCAACCAGTTCTTCCACCTTAGGTTTGCGCCCTTGCTGCAGGGCTAAACTCATATCCTCTAAAATTTGCATTGTTTACATCCTCCGATATTTTTTAATGGACTATTTCAATCCAAAAAGCTTTTCTTTTTGGTCAAGATAATATAAATAGTCTTCTTCTTTTACATTAGGCGGGCAACGATGGTCACAAAAAGGTATATATCCACCGCGTTTAACCAGCAAAATCAAGCTTTCCAAATAAGTATCAATGGCCTCTTTCCCTGCACTTAGAGCCATTTTATCAACTCCGCCCATGATTCGCAACTCTTTTCCGTACTCCCTTAAAACTTCCGAAGGATGGGCACAGCCGTTTACTTCAAAGGGAAAAAGGCAGTTGATTCCACCTTCTAAAAAATATGGCAAAATCGGGCGAACATCCCCGTCACAGTCAGTATACCAAATATCAATGCCATATTCATCAAGCTTTTTTCTAATTCTTTTATATCTTGGTGTGACAACATTTTTAAAAAAATCCACACTCACAATCGGGCCGTTTTTAAAACAGATGTCTTCCCAACCGCCGGCCAAATCAAAATCAAAATGTGGTAGCACTTGGTCCAGAAAATCCTCAACCAAAAGGCAACAAGTCTCAACCATGTCCTCTACCATATCCGGATAGTCATAACAGGCGTAGGCAAGGCCTTCAAAGGTAAGAAGATCTCTGATCTTGCCGATCATTGAGCCACAATCAACACATAAGGGATAATCGCGGTCGGTTGGATGTTGAGCTTTTAGCGTTTCAATATCTAAAACCCTTGCCGGGTCATCCCTGCGCATTTTTTCTTCTTTGACTTTTTTCCAATCATCGGGGGTGACAACAGAGGAAGATTTATAATTTGGGATACTGCTTGAAAATTTTTCCTCAACCGCTATAAGCCCATCACTGTTGCGAATTGTTCTGGTCCTCTCATCTTCCTCAATTATCTTATGTTCAAAAGTGGGGTTTAACCAGACCCTGCCGCCGATAGTTTTGATTGTATCAAAATTAAAGAAAAGATCGGCTTGAGCGTTGTCTTTAATTGAATTATCTTTGAACATCTTCCATTCTTCGAAATTTTCGTCCCAGTATCCGAATTCCATATTAAAGCATCTGTCAAAACTTTTATAGTGCATCTGCCTCTTGAAGCGTTCGCGGTCGGTCATATTACCCTGCCACTTATCCCTAATAGGCTTTATCTGCATAAAAACGCCCCCTTCAACCCTTCTTGCACCATTATACCACCGCTGTATTCTTAATACAACGCAAGATTTCGACTTTTAGATTCGACTTTGAATGCCTTTTATGCTATATTTTATAAAGAATTTTTTAGGAGATGTTAAAATGGTGACTGATAAGAAAGTCCAAGAAATGGTTGACTTTTTCGGCAACTGGTTTATGGACCCCGAAATGTTGGAAAAGGGGAAAATGTCTTCTAACCTCTACCCTTATGAAAACATGTTTTCTCCCATAACCGTTAACCGCTTAAACCTTAAAAACAGGTTGGTAATGGCCCCGATGGGCAACATATCCATGTGCGATGAAACCGGCCGTCCCAATGAAAAAATGCTCGCTTATTTTTACGAAAGAGCAAAGGGCGGTGTCGGCCTCATTACCACGGGCTTGGTTCCTGTTACCTATGGGGTTGACCCTTCCATCATTGAACTTGGTGACCTTACCTACTTCCCCCGCCTTGATCGCAGCCGGACCGTTCTTGCCGGTTGGCGCAACTTAACGGCGGGTGTGCATTCCCACGGGGCTCGCATTTTTCTACAGGTCAGTGCCGGTTTGGGGCGCGTGGGCAATCCCCAGTGCCTGACCAACCAATATAAACTGCCCGTTTCAGCTTCATGGAATAAGAATTGGTACATGCCCGAAGTTCCTTGCAGGCCCTTGAGTGACCGTGCTTTAAGAAAAATCATCAGGCAAGTCGGTCAATGCGCCGCCGACAGCAAGGCCATGAATTTTGATGGTATTTACATCCATGGCCATGAGGGTTACCTTTTTGAGCAAATGGCCAACCCCGCTTTCAACAGGCGCAAGTTTGGCCGCTATTCCGATTGGCAAGCTTTTGGAATTGATGCCGTACGGGAAATCAGAAAGCGAACCGACAAAAACTTCCCCATAATGTTTCGCATTAATATGTCCTTGGCTTTCAATGAAACATACGGTGACAGAATGAATTCCCCGGCACTTAAAAAGTTCAAAAATGGCCGTACCATAGACATGACGCTTAAGTATATGAAAAATTTGATTGAAGCCGGTGTTGACATGTTTGATGTTGACTTGGGCGGCTACGATAACTGGTGGCTCCCCCACCCGCCCGGCTCAATGCCCCCCGGTTGTTATCTGGATATTGCAAAAATTGCCAAAGATTATTTTGAAGAGAACAAAATCTTTTCCAATGCCGGCCAAAAAGTTCCGGTTGTGGCTGTGGGCAAGTTGGGTTATCCGGATTTAGCGGAAAAAGCCTTATCCGACGGTATGTGTGATATGGTTATGCTGGGCCGCCCTCTCTTGGCAGACCCCCATTGGCCCCATAAGGTGCGAACAAACAAAATTGATGAAATCATACCCTGCATAGGTTGCCAAGAGGCCTGTATTAATGAATTTGTAGAAGGCGGGCACCCGCAATGTGCGGTCAACCCCAGAACAGCTTTTGAAGAAATTTACCCGCTTGAGCCGGCTAAAGCAGAAAAACCGCTTAAAATTGCCGTTGTAGGTGCCGGCCCTGCCGGTATAACATGTGCCATAACAGCAGCTCAAAGAGGTCACAAGGTAGATCTTTTTGAAAAGAGCGATAAAATTGGCGGAAGGATTGTATCGGGCAGTATCCCGGGGATTAAGTTTGACATTGCCAATTATCTTATCTACCTCGAAAACTGGCTTAAACAAAGCCAGGCTGATTATGACCTTAAATTACACATGAAAACCGAGGCCGACCCCGAAATGCTAAAAGCTCAAGCTTATGATAAGGTTGTTATTGCCGTGGGCACAAAAGATGTAGCCTTAAGGTTACCGGGCTATGAAGAAGCAAATGTTGAACAGGCTGTTGATGTTTTCTTAAACCCCAAATTAGCCGAAGAGGCCGAAGAAATTGTTGTAATCGGCGGCGGTGTTGTCGGCTGTGAGCTTGCTCACTTTTTAAACTATGAGCACGGTAAAAAAGTTACCCTTATTGAAATGACCGAATACTTTATGAACCATACCTGCACCGCCAACCGCGGCTATATGCTCAAATACATGTATGATGCCGGGATTGAGCTTTTGAACTGTACCAGGCTTTTGTCTTATGAAAAAGATGCTGTCAAGGTAAAAAGGAATTATTCAAAAACAGTTCCGGACCCCTATCTTTCTTGGAACCCGATTTTACCGACCAATATACCAAACCCCTTGGCCAAAACCATTAAAGATGAAAGCCGCGAAGAAAAAATTAAAGCAGACCTTGTGGTTTTAGCCGCAGGGGGCAGAAGCAATGAGGCACTTTATTACCTTTTCCAAGAAAAATTGCCGGGTGTAGAAGTCCATAATATCGGCGACAGCTTCCAAGGTGCTAAAGTTTTCGAGGCCACAAAATCAGCTTATGCTTTGGCTTTGAGTTTGTAGAAACATCACAATTGATTTAGATACAAAAACAGCAGGCCTTGAGCCTGCTGTTTTTGGTGCCGGTGACCGGAATCGAACCGGTACGGTGTCGCCACCGAGGGATTTTAAGTCCCTTGCGTCTGCCTGTTCCGCCACACCGACTGATATTTGCAATTGACACTGATGTATTATAAGAGAAGACCCGCGCATTGTCAACACCGCGCGGGGCTTTTTGACGGTGATATTAAAGCTTAATCGTAATTGTAGGCCTTGGCCAACATCATATCTTTTACTTTCATTAAACGGGTGGTTGCGCTTCGCTCATTTTCATCAAGTTTCATGGTGATAAACTTAATTGTTTCTTCATATTGCGGTATCATTACATGTTCAAGTGCGTTGACTCGGCGGCGTGTCTTTTCGATTTCATCTGCCATTAGAGCACAAGATTTTTCAACTTCTGCCAGGCGAATCATATCGGGCATGATATCGGACAATGATTTCACAGCCACATCTAGGTCCGATGAAGTGAAGGCAAAGCCATAAGAGTAAATATCGCTTTCATCCGCCCTTTTATAGGTTACATCAAATTCGGGTATTATAACACTCATGACATTTTTTTCTTTTACTTCAAGTGTCATGTCTTGGGTAGGCAGCATCAAAGCAATGTCAAGGCTTTTATCACTCATAACAGACCGCGCTATAGACATGTGCTCATTTGCCTGTATAATTCCTTCTTCAACCCGGCGGCGTAGCCTCTTGTTTTCCCGAACCAAATCGAGAAAAATGCGCATGAGTTCGTCACGCTTGTCCTTGAGCAGTTTGTGCCCTCGTCGCGCGGTGACCAACTTGCGTTTCAAGTTGGTCAGTTCCATTCTTGTTGGATTAACATTTAACAGTGCCATAAATTATCACTCACGCTTTTCGTAATGCTCATCAAGCAATTCATCACTTATTCGCCTTAACTCACTGCGCGGTAAAATACGAAGCAGGTCCCAGCCAAGGTCTAAAGTTTCCTCAATGCTGCGGTTTGTTTCAAAACCTTGTGAAACATAACTATTTTCAAATTCATCGGAAAACTTGGCATAAAGCTTGTCCATATCGGTAAGGGCCGCTTCACCTAAAATAACCATTAACTCTTTGGCATCTTTGCCGCGCGCATAGGCTGAAAAGAGCTGGTTCATGGTGTTTGAATGATCTTCACGGGTTTTGCCCTCACCGATCCCCTTGTCTTTAAGTCGGGACAAGGAGGGGAGGACATCAATGGGCGGTGTTATTCCACGCCGGTAAAGATCGCGCCCCAAGATTATTTGGCCTTCTGTTATATAACCGGTTAAGTCGGGGATGGGGTGAGTCTTATCATCTTCGGGCATGGACAAAATGGGTATGAGAGTGATACTGCCATCCTTTTCTTTTTGCCTGCCTGCCCTTTCATAGATTGACGCAAGGTCGGTATACATATAACCCGGGTAACCGCGCCTGCCCGGAACTTCCTTCCTGGCTGCGGATACTTCTCGCAAGGCATCAGCATAGTTGGTTATATCCGTTAAAATAACAAGCACATGCATACCTTTTTCAAAGGCTAAATATTCGGCGGCTGTCAAAGCCATTTTTGGTGTTGCTATTCTTTCAATTGCAGGGTCATTGGCAAGGTTGGTAAACATTACCGTTCTGTCAATGGCACCGGTTGATTTAAAGCTTTCTACAAAAAATTCCGCTTCCTCAAATGTAATACCTATTGCGGCAAAAACAACCGCAAATTGTTCGTCTGTACCCCTGACTCTGGCCTGTTTTGCAATTTGAGCCGCCAGCTGCGCATGCGGCAGACCCGAAGCCGAAAAAATAGGCAGTTTTTGCCCTCTTACCAGAGTGTTTAAGCCGTCAATGGCCGAAACGCCGGTCTGTATAAACTCTTGCGGGTAGTTACGCGCTGCCGGGTTCATGGGCTGGCCGTTAACATCCAGTCTTTTTTCGGGTATAATTTCGGGTCCATCATCAATAGGGCGGCCCAAGCCGTCAAAAACACGGCCCAACATGTCTTCGGAAACCCCGAGCTCCATTTGCCGGCCCAAGAAACGAACCTTGCTGTTTGACAAATTTACGCCCGCAGAGCTTTCAAAAAGCTGAACCAGTGCATTGCTGCCGTCAACTTCCAATACACGGCAACGGCGTTTTTCGCCGCTTTCCAACTCTATTTCGCCCAATTCGTTGAACTTAACCTCATCCACTTCACGCACTAACATAAGCGGTCCGGAAACTTCTTGAATTGTCCTATACTCTTTAAGCATCAGAACTCCTCCTTTTTCTCAAGCGCTTCTTTTAACTGTGCGTCAAGATCATCATGTGTTTTTTTATAGCTGCTTTCAATATCATCTTCTTCGATATACTTGAAACGCCCGATAGCCTCTCGCACCGGCAAGGATGCAAGGTCTTCAATATCTGCACCGGCCTTCAAAGCTTGTAAAGAAAACAAGTAATATTCCTCAACCAATTTCATCATTAAATATTGTTTTCGCAATGAAGTGTAAGTGTCTACATCGTGGAAGGCCAGCTGGTGCAAAAAGTCTTCCCTTATTGAGCGGGCCGCTTCCATTTTAAGGCGATCTTCGGGTGACAGAGCATCGATCCCCACCAAGCGGACAATTTCTTCAAGTTCTGCTTCGTCGGACAGCAAGGCCAACATGCGTTGCCTCATGGCAGTCCAGTCCGGTGCAAGGTTTAGGTCAAACCAAAGACCCAAACTGTCTGAATAAAGTGAATAGCTGGTAAGCCAGTTAATAGCGGGGAAATGGCGTTTGTAGGCCAAGGATGCATCAAGCCCCCAGAATACTTTAACTATACGAAGCGTGGCTTGTGAAACAGGTTCCGATATATCACCGCCGGGCGGGGATACGGCACCTATTACCGAAAGGGTACCCTCACGCTCTTCCGAACCCAGTGAAATTACCCTACCCGCTCTTTCATAAAATTGAGCCAAACGGCTGCCAAGGTAGGCCGGATAGCCTTCTTCGCCGGGCATTTCTTCCAACCTGCCCGACATTTCACGCAAGGCTTCAGCCCAACGGGAGGTAGAATCTGCCATCAAGGCCACAGAATAACCCATGTCCCTAAAATATTCCGCTATTGTAATGCCTGTATAAATTGAGGCTTCACGCGCAGCGACAGGCATATCCGATGTGTTGGCTATAAGGACGGTTCTCTCCATCAGGGACTTGCCCGTATTGGGGTCGATGAGCTCGGGGAATTCATTGAGCACATCTGTCATTTCATTGCCGCGCTCGCCGCAGCCTATGTACACGATAATATCTGCTTCTGCCCACTTGGCAAGTTGATGTTGAATTACGGTTTTTCCGCTACCGAAGGGGCCGGGTATGGCCGCAACCCCTCCTTTTGCCATGGGGAACAAAGTGTCTATAACCCTTTGCCCGGTAATGAGCGGCATGTCCGGAGTAAGTTTTTTAACAAAGGGCCTCCCCTGCCTTACGGGCCATTTTTGCATAAGGCTGATTTCGACTTCTTCACCTTGCTCGTCAGCGATAATGCAAACTGTTTCGGTAACTGTAAATTCGCCGCTCTTTATTGTTTTAACTTCACCGGCCAAACCGGGGGGTACCATAATTTTTTGTTCTACAATATCGCTTTCTTGCACTCGCCCAATGGCGTCACCGCCTGTAAGCTTTTGGCCCTCTTTTACGAGCGGCTCAAAGGTCCACTTTTTTTCACGGTCCAAGGCCGGCACTTCCACACCCCTGGGTAAATTGTTGCCTACCATGTCTCGAATAACATCAAGCGGGCGCTGAATTCCGTCAAAAATGCCACCTATCAGGCCCGGGCCCAATTCAACGCTTAAGGGCACCCCTGTGGATACAACAGGCTCGCCTGTGCCCAAACCGGCCGTTTCTTCGTAAACTTGTATGGATGCCCTATCACCGTGCATCTCAATAATTTCACCGATCAGGCGCGCGTCACTTACTCGCACCACATCAAACATATTTGAATCCCGCATGCCCGATGCTATTACCAGGGGGCCGGATATTTTTGTAATTTTACCGGTACTCATTACTCACATACCTTTCCCGACCAATCGGCCGCTTTAAGTGCAAAGCACTCTGTGTATTTGTTAGCTATCGCCTAAAATATCAGACCCAACAGCTTTTTCAACCGATTTGCTGACATTTTTCATCCCCATCCCCGTGTTTCCCCGAAGGCCCGGAATCGGAATTATCGCCGGGAGTGCTTGAGAGGCAAATCGCTCCAATTCTTGTGGAATTTGTGAGGCCAGAAACTCTGTAATATAAATAATCGCATAACCGGAGTCAGACAATTGCCGCATTATTTTTACAGCCTCAAGCGAATCCTCAATGGGAAAAATTGTAAACCCAAGGGAAGCAAAGCCGTATATACTGTCTTTATCGCCCAATACCGCTGTTTTATATGTGGTCGTCACTTAATCTCACTCGCCTTCTTATCACATTTTGCTCAAGACTGTTTATCTTAGCCAAAAGTATGATCCTTACATTTTTCAGCTCAATTTCCTTGCGCAAAAGATAGGCACACAAGGGGTCAAGGCCAAAAGCTGTGTATTTTGATGCAACCAAAAGCTTTAAGACCTCTTCATCTTGCCATTTTTCAAAGGCAGTCAAGCCTTCTTTAAAAGCTTTTGCAGCAGACTCACCCAGGTGGTTTAAGATATATTTTTCAAGCTTTTCAGGGCTATCAAGTGTTGCCTCAATAAGCTCATCATTGTCAAGAGCGTCTGTTTTAACCATGGCAGCCGACATAAAGTCCGCCTGCTTGCCGATAGCGACAGATCGCATGGCAATGTTGATATTTGCCACGAAAGCATTCAAGGCGACAATTTCTTTTAAGGTGCTGCTTTTTGTGGCCTCGGCCAACTCAAGAGCTGCCATCAAGGCTCTTTTGTCCAAAGCAATATCGGCCAAGCGACCGCTTTCATGTTTTATAATTGCTTCGAAAGCTTCTTTTGCCGCCTCTTGTAAAAGTTCGGGCAAATCGTCAAAAGCCTTTATCTTTATAGCGTCTAAAATAATTTGCGCCGAATAAACACTGGGTTGGGCAAGCAAATGTTCAAATTCTTCTTGTGTGAAAAAAGCTTTTATGGCTGCTTTAAGGTTTTGAAAATCATTTGCAATAATTAAAGGATGCAATTCCTTAACATTTGGGGCTGCTTCGCTTAAAAGTTGCCACATTTTTTGCCGCTCATTTTCAATAGCGGCATAATAGTCATCCCTATCTTCAAAAAGCCAGCCCTTTTGAACAAGCACATCGATCGCTGCATCATAATTTGCTGCCGCAATTAATTGTTCAAAATTATTTTTTGTCAGCAGGGAAAGTTCATTTACGCGAACTCTCGCCACGCCGTATACATATTCGGTTTCGCGCACAAACTCACCCTTTCTTATTTAGAAAATATGTTTATAAATCAGATCTTTAAGTTCAGCTTCTCTGCCGGCTAAAAGTGCCTCAAAGGAACAGTTTATTTCAATATCGCCGTAGACAAGGATGAAGCCCCCTTTGATATCAACAGCAGTATTTGACATGTCAAGGAGACAGTTTTTCTTTTTTAAATCTGCTTTTAGTGTACCTGCGAAAGAGTCGGGCAATCTTTTCAGATCTGCCGCATTTAAGTGCATAAAACAGCTACCCTCATCTGCATATTTAAGCGCCAGAGCGTGCAAAGAGTTAAAATAGTCATCTTGTGGCAAAGACAGCATGGCTTGCAGAGCTTCTTCAAGGCAGGCAGTTAAAACACTGTTGCGTGCAGCTAAAATTATCTGCCCTGCCCTTTGTTTGGAGCCGGACTGCTCTTTGATTTTAATTGCCGCGAGTTTTTCTTCGGTCGTCCTCAAAACATCTTCTTCATACTCCCGGGCGCTTTCTTCCGCTTGGGCAAGGATTTTATCGGCATCAGCTTGCGCTTTATTTATTGTCAAATCGCAAGCTTTAGCCGTTTTTTCTTCAATTTTACGGATTATCTTTTCTAAACCGGTCATTGACTCTCCCCTATCTGACTTTAGATATTAAGGCCGGTAATGCTAAACATAGCCAAGATGGAAATAAGAAGTGCTAAAACAGCATAGGTCTCAACCATTGCCGCAAAAGTTAAGGCTTTTCCGCTTTCAGCGGGCTTTTTAGCTACAATGCCTACACCTGCTGTCGCTGCTTTTGCTTGTGCAACCGCTGAAAAATAACCTACAACGGCTATGGGCATGCAAGCTCCAAAATACATGAGACCCTTGGTAAGTGAAACAGGCTCAAAACCGGACCCGATTATATTAAGCTGCACAAGCTGTAAGAAAGCTGTCAAAAAGCCATAAAGGCCTTGAGTTCCGGGCATGATAACCAGTATCAGCACCTTACCGAACTTTGAAGGGTCTTCTGTTATAACCCCTGCCGCGGCTTGCCCAACCATGCCAACCCCTCTGGTAGAGCCCAAGCCGGACAAGACAGCCGCTATAACGGCACCCAACACTGCTAAAATAGTTCCGAGATTTTCCATCATTTTTCCTCCTTGATTTTTAAGTAATTTGTATTCATTTTTAAGGGGGTGAAAGCACGCCCTCCACCTTCATAAAACTTTGAAAAGAATTCAACGAAAAACAGACGGTTTGTGTGAACATAGGCCCCAATTAAATTAATTGCAAGGTTTACGGTCTGGCCGAAAATAAAAACAGCAACCATCATTATAGCTTTTAAAACCTTGTTTTGCGGCATTGTTCCCAGTAAATTTACAACACTTGCCACAACACCGGTTGAAAGACCCAGAGCCAGGAGCCTTGAATAGGACAGTATATCACCCATATAGCCGGCCCCGGCATTATAAAGGGCATACAAGCCCCCGCCCAGTTTACCGATTATGTTTTTTGCAGAACGCCCCGAGGTCAGAACAATAAGCAGTGCCCCGATTAAGGCCATTTTCTTGCCAAGTGATGAAATCGAATCAGGTATGGTTGAAATTACAACGCCCGCACCAATTGGGGCAATACCCGTTACAAGTAAATAAACCGGTACTACATCTAAAACAGCATCAAGCTTTTGGTTGTTTTTCCAGAGTGTGTAAAATCTGATTCCCAGGCCAAGAAACAGGTGCATAATGCCAAAGAGGAATGAATAAAGCAACATTTTCATCGGGTCATCTACGGGTTCAAACCAAATGGCCAGACTCGGAATCTCTTTTCCAAAAAATTCGCTTGCAACAACCTGAATAATGTCACCAAACCAAGAGCCGAAGAGAGCCCCCCAAACCACTGTGGACAGACCGCAGTATAAAAACATATCCACTGTTTTTTTCATATTACCTTCAAGCTTGAATTTTAATTTTGCAAACAACATGGCCAAGACCATCAAAAGGCCGTAACCGGCATCTGAAAGCATTATGCCAAATAGGGCGTAGTAGAAAAAAGCCATCACCGGATTGGGGTCATAGTCATCCTTACCGGGAAGCGAATACATTTCGGTGATCCCTTCAACCCCCGCCGCGAAAGGTTTGTTGGAAAGTAAAACGGGGACATCTTCATCTTCATCGGGTTGGGTGACTGTCACAAGAGCTGAAAATTTACTTTTCAGCTCTTTGGCCAAGCTGTCGGCATATTTTTCAGCCACATAACCGTTTATGAAAAAAACATTGTTACCGATTGACAGTTTTTCCAAGTTTTCATATTTTTCGATGCGTAAGCTGAAATAATCGATCAAAAACTCAAGGTTTTCCAGGCAGACAACCAATTCTTTAATCTGATTTGTTTTGCTTTCAATGCCCGATTCCAAAGCCCTTGTTTTATCTTCCAAGGCTTTTAACTGCTCGGCCGGTATGCCTCGGAGTTCGTCCGGAACGGGCGAAAATCCCAAAAGCTTTAGGCCCTTGTCCACATCTTGGGCACAACAATCGTGGCTGATTAGCGTTATATAAGTTCTGTCTTTTTCTGTATCGATAATGTCAAGGTGAAAGAAGCTTTCATCGTCAAGCAAGACGGTTAGGTTTTCTTCCAACTCTTCTTTTCTATAAGCTTGCGGCAAGTGGCCGACAAAAACCTTTGATTGGGCAGTGGATTTTGTTTGTGCTTCTATATCCAAAGCCAACCAAGGCAAAATCTTTTCTTTTTGAGTTTTTATTTGAGCCAGCTCAATTTGGTCTTCTTTTATTGATTTGTCCAACAAGTTGATTTTTATAGATTGTTGCAAATATTCATCCATTTCTTTGGATTCCGATTTTTGCAAATAGTCGGTAACGGTGATTTCACGACGACCTTCCAAAGAGGCGAATAAAGAACCTTTGCCAACAGCATATTGGGATAAAATATCATAGGCAGCCTTTGCTTGCTCTAAATGCTTTTGGAACAAGCCGGCAGAGCTGTGTGTGTTGAGGTTGGTGAAAAAATCACATTCAACCCTTTCGTTCAACTCTACAATCCCCTTTACCTGCAAGAGGTCGAGGATTTCTTTACTGCTTTCAAGCAGTGCCAATATTTCAATTCGCTTCATTTGAAGCTTAGCCAAAATACCACCTCATAAAATTAATCGAGGATTTATCTAATTAAAAATTAGCTCCAAAACCGCCTTAACCGCTGCCGCCTTCTTACCGGCGGCATCTTCGATTATTTTTTGCCCTTCTTGCCTCGCCTTTTCGCCGGCCGCTTCCAGGGCTTTAGCGGCCTCATCTTCGGCTTTGCCAAGTGCAAGTTTGGCTTTTTTATCAGCCTCTTGTTTTGAATTGTCTAATAGAGCGGCAGCTTTTGCGCGGGCACCATTGACAATATTTTCTGCCTTTTCAGCGGCTTGAGCGCGCCGTTTGCTTGCTTTGCTTTCAGCCTCAATAACGGCATTAACATTTTCTGAAACCATGTCATCCTCCCAAGATACAAGACTTGAACATTCTTCAGACCACAAGCGTGATTATATCATAAAATCATATTAAGAGCCATGTTTTATAAGGCTCTATACTAAATGTTGGGGTACAACAAATAGAGCTTTCAAAAAAAGATAAAAAAATGAGAGCATATTTGATAGAAATCCGATAAAATGGGATTGTAAAGAAACCATAAATCGGAGGTAATC
>JAAYSC010000024.1 GCA_012524025.1 Clostridiales bacterium
TTGATTACCTCCGATTTATGGTTTCTTTACAATCCCATTTTATCGGATTTCTATCAAATATGCTCTCATTTTTTTATCTTTTTTTGAAAGCTCTATTTGTTGTACCCCAACATTTAGTATAGAGCCGGATTATACAGATCACAAAAACAACCAACAAACCTTTTACACCACCGAATAAACCGCCCAAAACTCGGTTAAAACTCTTGAGAACAGGCAATTTAAAGATCTTGCTCAAAAGCCTGATCGCAAGTGAAAAGAGCAATCGCAAAATGAAAATCAATAGCACAAAAAATAAAATCTGCAAGACGGCGGTCGCTATAGGTGCGGCAACCTTGTTTGCCAGTTCCACGGCTTGCGCGCTTGCACCGGTATCCAGTGCTTTAACCTTGTCATTTATTTCGTCAACGCCTATCCCTATGGAAGAGGCCAAGTTGACGGCGAAAGAGGGCAAGGAGTTCAAAACCGCAGCTGTTTTTTCTTTTATACCCACGGAAGCGCTCGCATCGCCGACCTTGGCCGCTATGGCTTCATAGACTCTTTGGCTCAAGAACATATCATAAAATTTTTCTGCCAAAAGTGGGCTCAAGGCATAAGACAAGTAAAAAGATAAAAGGCCGGCCACCATACTCAAAGCCGTTTTTATAAAACCTTTTACCATGCCATAGTAAATAAAAGCTAAAAAAATAAGAACCAAGGCAAGATCAAAAATATAAGCCACAAAACCCCCTCCTTTTGCTTACTCTAACATTGTAACCTATTTATTGGTGTTTTTACCAGTTTTATTTTCAAACCCTTGTGTTTGAATTCGTGTAACACTCTTCTTTTCAACACCAAAGGTGTATCTGCCTACGCTCACCGGCCTTTGAGCGAATTTAGTAAGCTTGTGCTCACCGACTCTTTTGCCTTTTTCAGAAAAACTTATTAAATTGTCGTCTGACAAAACCGAGCAATAATTTTCGTCACAGGAAACAGCTCGTGCTTTTTGTTCAAGTTTTTCTTCAAACTTAAGTTTACCTTCATAGTCATATGCTTTGAGAAAATTCTTATTGGCGTCACCGATTTCTTCAAGCAAGAGTGTCACCCTACCCCTTTCGCTGACAGCATAGTCCCTTATGCTGCCGGTGGCGTAGGTATACTCATGTTCCGGGGTCATCTTTTCCTTCCCCCTTGTTTTTATATAGCCAAGATAGTTGTCACCTACAAGGGCTATTTTCTTGTTCTTGCAATAGCTGACTTTAAAAATCAGGGTTTCGGGATAAGTGAAAAACCCTGCCGTTTCTTCCTGATTAAAATCATAAATTACAAGGTTTGAATAAAGCTGCGCATCTTTGCTGCCCAAGAGGGCAACGGCAACACTTTTCCCGTCTTCAGACAAGGCTACCGAAGTTATCCTGTCATTTTCAAAATCTTGTGTAAAAATTTTATTACCGTTTTTGTCAAAAACTTCTAAAAGTGCCGATTGCCCGGGGAGCTTGCTTGCCACCGCCAAATTGTTTTTTCGACCCAAGGCGACAGCTAAAATGTTTTTGGAATAGTCTTCTTCAAACAAGACACCGTAAGGGCCCATGACCTTCATGCGGCCGCTTTGCCTATCATACAAAATAGCCTTACCCCAAGCTGTTTCTAAAACGGGGCCTGAAAAACCGTGTTTTATTTGCATTAGTTGTGAGCCCTTGGCGTTTAAAACACACAATTCATTTTCATCCAAAATGCCTATCCCCGACCCGATTTTTTTAACGGCTAATATTTCAAATTCATCAGATAAGTAGGGATAGCCCGCTTTTTCCTTTGACACAAAAGTGTTTTTAACCATTAGGGGGAAATTGCCGGCAAATTTTCTGCCCGGCACCAACAACATAAGCAAGGCCGTCAAGGCCACAAAGAGGCTTAAGAGCATAAATAGCAAAATCTTAAACTTTGTGCTCTTTTTCATTTTTTTCTTTTTTGTTTTTTCCACTGCCTCCACTTCCTTTGCTTTTAATAAATCTTTAAGGCTTGGGCTGAAATTTTTCGGGATAGAAAACTCTGTTTAAAAAAAGCCCTTGAGCCGGTGCCGTCATCCCGGCCTCTGCGCGGTTTTTTGATGCAATAATATAGGGAATGCTCTCTCTTTGTATTTTTCCTTCTTCAATTCTCAACAAGGTGCCGACCATTATGCGAACCATATTGTAAAGAAAACCGTCTGCCTCAACCGTCAAACAGATTTTGTCGCCCTCGCGCTCAACTTCAAACTTATTAACCCGTCTTTCTGTTTTCATAACCTTACTGTTGGCACTGCAAAAGGCGGCGAAATCATGCCTACCCACAAAACAATCGGCTTCTTTTTGCATTTTTCCTTCATCCAACAGGTACCTGTAATGCAGAGCGTACTTGTCTAAAAAAGGATTGCGCTCACGCGCGTTCCAAATAAGGTAAACATATTCTTTCGACAAGCAATCATAACGAGCATTAAAATCATAGGCCACTTCACTGCAGCTACGCACCGCAATATCGCTTGGCAAGTGGGCATTAAGGGCCCCGGGGAAACGCCAAGCTTCGAGCCGACTTTCTGTTCGCATGTTAAAAAAATATTCCTTGGCATGCACGCCTGTATCCGTTCGTGAGCAGCCTATTATATTATCTCGCACGCCTGTGGCTTTTTCAATCGCATCTTGAACAAGCTCTTGCACTGCCAGGCTGTTTTTTTGCACTTGCCAACCGTGATATTGACTGCCGTCATAGCTCAAAGAAAAAAGCAAGTTTCGCATTATATCACCCCGACAAAATTCAGGTTGAGTAAAATTATGGCACTAAAAAGCAAGAGCGCAAAAGCCGCAGTGGAAAAATCCGGAAAACGCATTTTCATTTGTTTCATTCTTGTGCGCCCTTGCCCACCTGTATAACAGCGGCATTCCATGGCAAAGGCCAATTCGTAAGCCCGACGAAATGAAGATATGAATAATGGCACCAAGATCGGTATTAAGGCCTTGGCGCGGCTTATTAAGGACCCGCTTTCCCAATCCGCTCCCCTGGCTTTTTGCGCATTCATTATCCTGTCGATTTCTTCAATCAAGGTAGGTATAAATCTAAGTGCCAAGGTCATCATCATTGCTATGGTGTGCACTTCTATTTTAAAAACTTTAAGCGGTGACATAAGCTTTTCCAGTGCATCGGTCAGTGAGGTGGGTGTTGTGGTGTAGGTCAGCAAGGAACTGACCGTAACCAGCAAAATTATTCTTGTTGCCATGAAAACGGCTGTATATATGCCCTTGTCGCTTACTTTAAAAATCCAAAACTTAAAAAGTTCTTGGCCGCCTTGAGTATAAAAAATATTCAGAACAGCTGTAAAAATTACTATAAAAATTAAGGGCTTTAAGCTTTTTAAAAGCATTTTTAGGGGCACTTTTGATATTAGGGAAAGGATAAATATAACCAAAGCCATGAGCCCTAAAGAATAAAAGTTTTTACATAAAAAAAGCATTATAATCATGGCAAAAACCACAAGAGTCTTCATTCTTGGGTCAAGGCGATGCAAGAGCGAGTTGCCGGGGAAGTAGCGGCCGATAGTTATGTCCCTAATCAAACCGACACCTCCTTGCCAAAAAACTTCAAGAGTTCATTAAAACCTTCTTCGAGGGTGAAGATGTCTCCCCTCACATCCAGGCCCTTGCCCTGCAAAATTTCAAAAACTTTTGTGATCTGCGGCACATCCAGGCCCATATCCTTCAAAAGTTCGCCTTTTGAATATATGTCTTTGATGCTGCCTTGCATTTCCAGGCGTGAATTGCGAACAACCAAGACCCGCTGCACATACTTTGCGACATCTTCCATGCTGTGTGAAACAAGAACAACCGTACTGCCGGTACTTTCACGGTAATCTTTAATAAGGTTTAGAATTTTGTCCCGCCCGCGCGGGTCCAGGCCGGCGGTGGGTTCATCTAATATCAAAACCGCAGGCTGCATGGCCATAACGCCTGCAATGGCCGCCCTTCGCTTTTCACCGCCGGACAAATCAAAGGGGGACTTTTCAAGCAAACTTGCGGCAAGGCCGACATACTCTGCCGCTTGAACGACTCTTTTGTCTATTTCTTTTTCCGACAAGCCCATGTTTTTGGGGCCGAAGGCTATATCCTTGTAGACACTCTCTTCAAAAAGTTGGTATTCGGGGTATTGAAAGCAAAGGCCTACCTTGAAGCGCGCTTGCCTGACTGATTTTTTGTTTTCCCAAATATCTTTTCCTTCAAGAAAAACCTTGCCGGCGCTTGGCTTCAAGATACCGTTTAAATGCTGAATCAAGGTGCTTTTTCCGGAACCCGTATGGCCGATAATACCGACAAACTCACCTTTTCCGATTTCTATTGAAATATCATTTATGGCCGCGACCTTAAACGGCGTATTCTCACCGTAAACATGGGTCAAGCCGCTCGTAGAAATAATAGGCATCAGCTTATATCCTCCGCTGCCTTAATTATGGCATTGGCACACTCTTCTTCATCCAGCATACCCGGGGGCAAATCAATGCCCGCTTTTCTCAATCTGTAGCAAAGTTCGGAAGCTTGGGGAACATCAAGCCCCACCGATTTTATCTTTTGTACATCCGAAAAAACCTCACGCGGGCTGCCGTCCTGAACAATTTTCCCATCATCCATGACAAGAACACGCTCTGCCTTAACCGCTTCTTCCATAAAATGAGTTATAAAGATAACGGTTATACCAAAATCTTTATTTAGCCTCATAACGGTTTCGAACACCTCTGCCCTGCCAACCGGGTCAAGCATGGCCGTCGGCTCATCAAGCACCATGCATTTTGTCTGCATGGCCAAAATACCCGCTATGGCAATGCGCTGTTTTTGCCCGCCGGACAGCTTGTGGGGTTCATGGTGCCTGTAATCATACATCCCCACATCTTTTAGAGCCTTATCTACCCTTTGGCGTATTTCTTCGGGTGCGACACCCAGATTTTCGGGGCCGAAGGCCACATCATCTTCCACAATTGTCGCAACAATTTGATTGTCCGGGTTTTGGAAGACCATGCCCACCGTCTGGCGAATATCATTTACCAGGTTTTCGTCTGCCGTATCTTTTCCGTCAACGACCACCCGACCTTTTTGTGGTACATAGATCGCATTGGTAAGTTTTGCCAAGGTTGACTTGCCCGAGCCGTTGTGACCCAAAATACAGATAAACTCACCGGGTTTTATGCTCAAGTTTATCTTGTCCAAAACTTTTTGGGTCCCGTCGTCTTCAGCTTCATAGCTGAAGCTTACATCAACAAATTCAATAATTGGATTTTTAATGTTTGAATCTTGCATTCAACACCGCCATAAATAGCTGTTTTATATCAGTCGTTCATTTATCACTTGAGCTATTTCACAAGCAAGCTTTTCTATCAGTTTCTCATCCTTACCTTCAAGCATCACTCTGACAAGGGGCTCCGTTCCCGAAACACGAACCAATACCCGCCCTTGATCGCCCAGTTCTGCTTCGGCCTTGACAATAGCCTTTTTAATTTCTTCGTCACTGTCAAAGCGAATTTTGCCTATCCGCGAAACCGAAACATTTTTTAGAACTTGCGGATAAAGGGGCACTTGTGCCGCCAGCTCTGACAAGCTTTTCCCACTCTTTATGATAACTTCAAGCAACTTCAAGGCCGTCAGTTGGCCGTCACCGGTTGTAGCATAGTCATGAAAAATTACATGCCCGGATTGTTCGCCGCCTATGCTGTAACCCTTTTCGACCATTCTTTCCAAAACATAGCGGTCCCCCACCTGTGTTGTTTCGTACTTGATGTCATTATCGTCACAAAACTTGAAAAAGCCCATATTGCTCATAACCGTAACCACAGCGGTATTACCTCGGAGTTTGCCGCTCTCTTTTAGGCCTTGAGCACAAATGGCAATAATTTTATCTCCATCCACCAACTCACCGTTTTCGTCAACTGCCAAAAGCCTGTCGGCATCACCGTCAAAGGCAAAGCCCACCGTGCAATCATTTGCGGCCACAAACCTGCTCAAGGCTTCCAAGTCGGTTGACCCACTGCCCTTGTTGATATTTATGCCGTCGGGCCGACAACCCAGTAAACTGCACCTTGCGCCCAGGCGCATAAAAAGTTCGGGTGCTGAAACAAAGGCGGCACCGTTTGCACAGTCCAAGGCGACCTTTACACCTTCAAAGCTGATATCTACCGATGACTGTATGTGGGAAACATAGTCAAAGTAAGCTGTTTGCGAATATGTGACGCGGCCGACATCTTCACCTATAATGCTGGGATTGAGCGCCTTGTCTTCTAAAATTAACTTTTCGATATTTTCTTCAAGCTCATCCGGGAGTTTGTATCCGTCTGCTTGAAAAATTTTGATACCGTTGTATTCAAATGAGTTGTGGGAAGCCGAAATCATAATACCGGCATCACACTTATATTCCTTAACAAGATAAGCCACTGCCGGTGTGGGGACAACGCCCAATTGCATAACATCCACACCCATAGAACAAAACCCGGCTGCTATGGAGGCAGCCAACATATCGGATGAGATTCTGGTATCCATTCCGATTAAAACTTTAGGGCTTTTTTTAGCCCTTTCCATTAAAACAAGAGCCGTTGCACGGCCGAGCTTTAGAGCCAATTCGCAAGTCAATTCACTGTTTGCCACACCTCTGACACCGTCTGTGCCAAAAAGCCTACTCATAAAATCAAACCTTTCATAAGTTTTGATGCCCTTATACATCAAGCCTTTGTTGTGAATCCATAGGTAAACCCACATGCTTATAAGCAGCCGGGGTTACCATCCTTCCCCTTGGGGTTCGGCTGATGAAGCCCACTTGCATCAGATAGGGTTCGTACACATCTTCAATGGTAATGGCTTCTTCACCTATTGCCGCTGCGATGGTTTCAAGGCCCACGGGGCCGCCCCTATAATTTTTTATCATAGATGTCAAAATAAGTCGGTCAATCGAATCCAAGCCCAAATGGTCAATTTCCATACGGTCAAGTGCGGTTTTTGCGCTTTGGTGCGAAATTGTTCCGTCACCTATAACTTGGGCAAAGTCCCGTGCCCTTTTCAAGAGGCGGTTGGCAATTCTGGGGGTCCCTCTTGAGCGGCCGGCAATTTCAACACAGCCCTTGCCGTTGACCTCAATATCTAATATGCCGGCACTGCGCTTGACTATTTCTGCCAACTCTTCCGGCGTATAAAGCTCTAAACGAAATATAACACCGAAACGGTCCCTCAAGGGTGCACTCAATTGGCCTGCCCTGGTAGTGGCGCCTATAAGGGTAAAGTTGGGTAAATCCAAGCGAATGGAACGGGCCGAGGGGCCTTTTCCTATAATAATATCAATAGCGCTGTCTTCCATAGCCGGATAGAGCACTTCTTCAACACTGCGTGAAAGACGATGGATTTCATCGATGAATAGCACATCGCCTTCGGCGAGATTGGTCAAGAGGGCAGCCAAATCACCCGTTTTTTCTATCGCCGGGCCGGATGTGATTCTGATATTAACCCCCATTTCATTCGCGATTATCCCCGCCAGGGTAGTCTTACCCAAACCGGGCGGACCGTAAAGCAAGACATGGTCCAATGATTCATTTCTTTTTTTTGCGGCTTCAATAAAAATCGAAAGATTTTCCTTAACCTTCTCTTGCCCTATATATTCCGTAAGAACCCGTGGACGCAAAGATATTTCAATATCACCGTCTTCTTGAATGAATGATGATGTGATTATTCTGTCTTCAGCTTCAAAACCATTTTCCATCTTTACACCTCACTGAATCATTTATTGCCGACTAAGTATGCGCAGGGCTTGTTTTATCATTTCTTCCGTAGTCAAGCCGTTTTCAAGCCGGCTGACGGCTACTGCAGCTTGTGACTGACTGTAACCCAGTGACACCAAGGCGTCGATAGCCTCACCGGTTGCGCTGCCTTGCGGCGAAGCAGAGGCGGCTTGAGCCCCACCGACGAAAGCCCCGGTAGGCAGGGCTGCTTTTAATTTGTCCTTGAGTTCAAGAACAATTCTTTGTGCTGTTTTATTGCCCACCCCCGGTGCGGCGGTCAGGCTTTTGGTGTCACCCGTTGATATGTTCAAGGCCAATTGGTCCGGCCTAAAGGTTGACAAAATCGCCAAGCTGACCTTTGGCCCTATGCCGGAAACCGTGATAAGCAATTTAAACAAGTCAAGCTCGTCTTGGTCCAAAAATCCGTAAAGGTCCATGGCGTCTTCCCTTACATTCAGGTGAGTTAACAAGGTAACGCGACTGCCTATGGGCCCCAAGCGACTTAATGTGTTTAGGGTGGAATGGCAAAGGTAACCGACACCCTTGCACTCAAGCGCAAGGCTGTTGTCACCAATCATAAGTATTTCACCCGTTAGGCTGTAAATCATATGTTTTCACTCAACTTTCAGGCAATTTTATCAGCAAATCAATGAACCTTTACTGTGGGCGTGGCAGATAGCCAGGGCCAAGGCATCCGCTGCGTCATCGGGCCTTGGTATCTTTTCAAGGTTTAAAATAATCCTCGTCATTTCTTGAACTTGTTTTTTCTCGGCTCGTCCGTAACCGACAACACTTTGTTTGACTTGTAGGGGGGTGTATTCCCCTATTCTCATGGCCGCTTTTTGCCCGGCCAGCAACATTACCCCCCTGGCCTGGCTGACATCAATGGCTGTTTTTGCATTTGTGTTGAAAAATAATTTTTCTATAGCCATATCGGAAGGTGAGAAGCGCTCTATAAGCTCTTCAAGCCCATTATAAATGAACTCTAACCTTAAATTAAACGGTTGCCCCGCTGCTGTCGTAATCACACCGTGGGCTAACACCTTGAAATGGTTGCTCTTATATTCCACAACCCCGTAACCCACGGTTGCATAACCGGGGTCTATACCCAATATTATCATTTGTTCTTTTTGTCCCTTTCGCGAGCGATTATTCGTATGGGTGTACCTTCCAGGCCGAAGACAGCCCTTATTTGGTTTTCAATATACCTTTGGTAGCTGTAGTGGAAAAGGTCTTTACGGTTAACAAAACACACAAAGGTGGGCGGCCTGGTCGTGGCTTGGGTGATGTAATAAATTTTTAATCTGCGCCCCTTGTCCGAAGGTGGCTGAACCCTGGCAGTGGCATCTGCCAAAATTTCGTTGAGCTTACCGGTTGCAATGCGCATGGCATTTTGGTTGTCAACATATTTTATTAAGTCAAAAAGCCTGTGCAAGCGTTGGCCGGTCTTTGCCGATATAAAAATAATGGGGGCATAGGTCATAAAGGCAAAATCTTGCATAAGATTTTTTCTGTAAGTGTCCATGGTCTTACCGTCTTTTTCGATGAGGTCCCATTTATTTACGACGATAACACAAGCCTTGCCCTGTTCATGGGCGATACCGGCCACTTTTGAATCTTGCTCGGTAAAACCTTCTTTGGCATCGATCATTATCAGGCAGACAGTTGCTCTTTCAACCGCCATGCGCGCACGAATTACCGCATATTTTTCAATGTCTTCATCAATTTTGCTTTTTCGCCTTAAACCTGCGGTATCAATAAAGGTAAAACTGCCCTCTTTATTTTCTATCAAGGTGTCCGTCGCATCCCTGGTGGTCCCGGCCTTGTCCGTAACAATAACTCTTTCTTCACCTGCCAGGGCATTGACCAGGGATGATTTACCTACATTTGGTTTGCCAATAATGGCAACCTTGATGGAATCGTCCTCGTCCTCATCAAGCTCTTGGTTGGGCAAAAGTGCTGTGATTGCGTCAAGCAAGTCACCTGTACCGTGCCCGTGGATGGAAGAAACAGGCATAGGGTCGCCCAGGCCCAGGTTGTAAAACTCATAAAGTTCGGTGGGCATATTGCCCACGCTGTCACATTTGTTGACGCACAAGACAACCGGCTTGCCGCTTTTCCTTAAAATCACGGCAACCTCTTCATCTGCCGCCAAAATACCGGTTCTGATATCGGTCACGAATAAAATAAGATCGGCGCTTTCAATGGCTACTTGGGCCTGATCACGAATCTTGCTTAAGATCAGATCTTGCGAAAAAGGCTCTATCCCGCCCGTGTCAATCAAAATGAAACCACGACCCAGCCATTCGCAATCACCGTATACCCTGTCGCGCGTAACACCGGGGGTATCATCCACAATAGATATGCGCGCACCCACAAGCTTATTAAACAAGGTTGACTTGCCGACATTGGGCCGACCGACTATTGCTACAACGGGTTTTGCCATGCTACCCCTCCTTCTAATATAAATCTAAAGTTTCAGACCGAGCAAGGCGCTCAAAAGCTCTTGGCCTTCAACCTCAACCGCCCTTACTTTTACAGCCAATCGGCTCGATAAGTCTTCAAGGGTTAAATCATCCAATAAAATGTCACCTGCGTGGCGCAAAATTATTTCAGGCACAAGCAACTCTTGGCCCAGTTGCCCGGCAGGCAATTGGTTGATGATATCCCTGCCTGTAAGAAGACCGGCCACATTGACACCGTGGCCAAAAAAATCATTCTTGACAGGATAGATTTTAACCCTTAAATTATGCCATTTTTTCAAGCTTTCGTCAACCAAATCGGCTATAAGAGGAAAAGCCGCTTGCCCGGTTACAAGGCTTATTTCCCTGTCTTTTTCCAGCTCGTATTCAGAGAAAAATTCACTGTTTAAGGCTTCATAAAATTCTTCTTTCAATAAGGCCCAAAGCCCCACACCGTTTTCAAGTTGTGGGTAAGAGCCGTAATATTCGGGACCGGGCATGGTTTGCTCTGCCAAAAGGTAAAATTCGTCCGCCGCAAAGGCAATTTTTTCTTCCCTTTGGCTATTGTTGTTGAGACGATCTACGCTGTCAATTACAGCGGCTGCTTCCTGACTGTTAAAAGCTTTTAAATCATACAAGTTTTGCCTGTGGTCCGATAAACCCACGGGTACCGCCGCTATGCTCTTTATGCTGCTACCCAGGCGGTCAAGAGCTTCTAAACTGTAATCCAGCTCGGGGCCGTCATTTACACCGGGGCATAAAACCAGCTGCGTGTTTAAATCTATCCCCGCTTTGGCAAAGGTTTCAAGATAGCCCAAACTTTCACCGGCAAGAGGGTTACCCATCATTTCATTTCGCAGTTGCGGCCTCATTGTGTGTACCGAAACATTGATGGGGCTTATTCGCATTTTTACGATACGGTCCGCTTCGGCATCGGTAAGGTTTGTCAGGGTTATATAATTCCCAAACAGAAAAGAAAGGCGCGAGTCGTCATCCTTGAAATAAAGGCTTTTTCGCATGCCTTTGGGCAATTGGTCTATGAAGCAAAATATACACTTATTTTTGCAGGCTCGATGACGGTCCATAAGATAGGTTTCAAATTCCAGGCCCAAGTCTTCGTCTTCGGCCTTTTTGATTTTTTTCTTTTTAATTCTTCCCGCACGCTCGTATTCTAAATGCAGATTTTCATCTTCCGCATAAAAAATGTAATCCAATACATCATTTATCTCATGCCCGTTTATGGAAATGAGTTCATCTTCAGCCCTAATACCCCTTTTTTCTGCGGGACTGCCGGGCAAGACCGCCTTTATTTTTACCGCCATGCCATACCTCCCAAGAAGCCATTGCTCGACATAAGATAAAAACCTTGTAAAATGCCAAAAGGCAGAGAAGATCGTAGCTCAAATGCTACCCTCCCCTACCTTTATGTTTGCATACATTTTGCCGCAAATACGCGGGTTAGTCCAGCGCCAAGTATTTTTTGCCCTTATAGTAGCCACATTCGGGGCAGATTCTGTGAGGCCTTTTGTAATCACCGCATTCGGAACACTTGACCAATTCGGGGGCCTTAAGTGTCCATGCGCTTGCGCGCCTCTTGTCTCGCTTGGTACTTGAAGTTCTTCTTTTTGGTACTGCCATGTGAGCACCTCCTTATATTAGCCTTAAAATTATTGGTTATTTAATAACTGCCGCAACACATCAAGCCGCGGGTCTATGGTTTTTTCACAAATGCATTTTTCGTGGTTTAAGTTTTTACCGCAACCGTCGCAAAGCCCCTTACACTCATCAAAACAAAGCAGCTTGGTGGGCATGGCAAGAAGGATATCTTCGGTCACAAGTGTGTCAAGGTCAAGGATATAGTTTTCCAGCAAGACAAGCTCATCGTTTTCTTCGTCTTCCAGTTGGGTTACAAGAACATGCTCAATGGGTGTATTCATTTTACCCTTTATATCACAAGCGCAGCGATCACAAAACTGAAAAGTTGGGCCTGTGGCACCCCCCTTGAGACGGACAACATCCGCAGTGTTTTTCACCTTTCCGTAAACCCTGACGGGCTCGGTGAAAGGCAAGAATTCTGCCAAGTCGCTCTTTGAAAAGTCCAACAAATAATCAAAGTTTTTTTCAGCACCCTCGGTGTTGAAGATGCGGTTTAATTTAAGTAGCATAATATATCCCTAAAACAGACGCAAAGGCTATTATATATATTAGCAAAAGCTTTGTCAAGAAAAGAAGGCCTCGTAATTTATATAATTTTACAAAAACTAAAAATTTCGTCCGGAAGTTCGGCTTTATCCGCCGAAAGTGTAAAGGCAAAGTGCACACCCGTGGTTTTCGCAAGCTCGCTGACCTTGCCTAAAAAAACAGAAAGTTGCTCAAAATCTCTTCCGCCTATCCGCAGGGTGGTGTCAACATAAATATCGGTTATATCATAATCGCTTGCGCAAATACCACACAAGAATCCAAAAAAGGCATCAAAACCACTGACAGCAAAATGGTCGGTGTCGATCAGGCGGGCGCGAATGTTGATATCGTGCTTAAGTTTGTTTTCCTTTTCTATACAAACAATGTTACCGTTGGAGTTTTCAACCGCATTGTTTACAAGTTCTATAAGCTTTTTTGTTTTACCTGACCCCCTGTTACCGATAATTAATGAAATCATAGCAAAAACCCTTTCTTTTTTAATAATTATACCCGCTTTTCAAGCTCTTGGCGGAGATCTTCGTAGCCGGGTTTGCCCAAGAGAGCAAACATGTTTTTCTTGTAGCTTTCAACCCCGGGCTGATCAAATGGGTTGACACCCAGTATATAACCCGAAAGGGCACAGGCCTTTTCAAAGAAATATATCAACCAACCGAGGTTGTATTCGTCGGCCTTGGGCAAGCAAAGCACTATGTTTGGCACACCCCCGTCATAATGAGCCAGCAAGGTACCTTCAAAGGCCTTACGATTCACAAAAGACAGTGGCTTGTCCGCCAGAAAGTTTAAGCCGTCAAGGTCTTGGCTGTCCTTACAAATATAAAGGTCTTGAACATCTTCCTCAAAGATTACCGAAGTTTCGAACATAATTCGTTCGCCTTCTTGGATATACTGACCCATAGAATGCAAATCGGTGGAAAAAATTGCCGAAGAAGGAAACAGGCCCTTGCCGTCCTTACCTTCGCTTTCACCAAAAAGCTGTTTGTACCATTCGCACATCATGCTAAAAGACGGCTCATAGCTGATAAGCATTTCTATGGACTTGCCTTCCCTATAGAGAAGATTGCGCAAGGCCGCATAATAATAGCAGGCGTTTTCTTCAATGCCGGGCTTGGAGTATTCCTCACGAGCGTCCGCGGCCCCTTGCATTAAAGCGTCTATATCAAGGCCGGCTACAGCTATGGGTAAGAGCCCCGCTGCCGTTAAGACAGAATACCTGCCGCCGATATCGTCGGGAACAATAAAGGTTTCATAACCCAGGCTGTCCGCAACGGCTTTGAGGGTCCCCTTTGATTTATCGGTAGTGGCGTATATTCTTTGGGCCGCACCTTCACAGCCGTACTTTTTTATGAGCAGGTTGCGGAAAACTCTAAAGGCGATTGCCGGCTCAGTTGTTGTGCCCGATTTTGAAATAATATTGACCGAAAAATCTTTGCCCTTACATAGATTGACAACATCGGCCAAGGCGGCCGGGCTGATTGAGTTGCCAACAAAGTAAATCTTGGGCGTGTCTTTTTCAAGTTCATTGTAAAGTTGTGATTTTATGGCTTCAATAACGGCCCTGGCACCGAGGTATGAGCCGCCTATACCTATGACCACCAAGATGTCCGAATTTTCTTTTATCTTTAATGCCGCTTTTTTTATTGCGGCGAATTCTTCTTTATCGTAGTTGACCGGTAGATCCAACCAACCTAAATAACGGTTGCCTGCCCCGCTGGCTTCATGTATCATTTTATGCGCTTTTTGGACCTCTTCTTCAATTGAAAAAAGAGCCTCAGTCGGCACAAAGTCTTTTGCGTAGCAGTCGTTGATTTTTATTTGCAAATCGCTTCCCCCAATAATTTTACAGATCTCTACTTGTATTGTAGCTTATACTTTTTCACATTTCAACACATGCCCGGATGATTTAACAATTTAATCATATTTGTCCGCTAAAAACACTTGTTTTAGGGACTTAGTGTAAAATTATCATTGGCAAAAAATAAAGGGAAATGGCGCGAACCACTTCCCTTTCATACAAAGAATCAGTACAATGAATTTGCGAAAA
>JAAYSC010000002.1 GCA_012524025.1 Clostridiales bacterium
AATCATCTTGCATACACCTCAGTTCGTGTTTTTTCGCAAATTCATTGTACTGATTCTTTGTATGCAAGGGAAGTGGTTCGCGCCATTTCCCTTTATTTTTTGCCAATGATAATTTTACACTAAGCAAATCATTTCTTACCGTTAAAATTAACAGCATGGTAGCAAGCCAAATCTGACAGAAAGGCACTTCCGACGCTTCTTTCTGTCCTGTCCTCAATAGTCAACCTGTTGAGCAAGAGAAGGCTTGTAGATTGATTTATATAGGATTCCCCGTTCCAGCGCATCATATTAATGACAGAGGCACTCCCCCCTTTTGTTTTAAGCATTGTTCCCCCGATATTATCCGCACCAATGTTGACGGCTAATAAGCCACTGCTATCCTTGGTTTCCATTAAAGAGTTAACCCCGTAAGCAAAGCAATTTATAACTTTTTGATTAAGAGTGTTTTCTTGCTTAATAAAAACAGTATTTGGTCTTGTCACGGTGTCGAATATGTGTGGAAATAGGTTGTCTCGTTCACTCGGCCAATTCGGCAGATTCAAATTATTTCTGACAATGGCGTTCCCGTTTTGCAAGCAAGCTTCAATCACGCCGTCTTTACAGTCACCCACTAAAATTGCATTTTGGTAGCAGCAGCCGACGAAGCGCTTTATTAAATGGTCATCACAGCCTCTAAAATCAATTCCGCCATAGGCTGCGACAATCGAGGAGTTAATAAAATACACACCTTCCCCGCTTCCGCGTACAGCATAGGGGCTTGTTTGAACTTGACCGAGCGCACCCGGTTTAGTGCTTGAGTTTGTATGATAAATTATTCTAAGCCCGTTTATACCCGCCCCCTTGCTTAGTGTTATCAAGGCTTGCTCATCACTCGGGCTATTACACCCGAGAGCATAGTCCGTCAGAATAAGGCTGCCCAAGCTTAAATCGCCCTGGTCTCGGGTTGCTATCGAAGAACTCCCCCGAAGCTCAACGGCTTCGGGCACAAGGACAGGTGACTTTAATAAATATTTACCCGGTGGCAGGTAGACAAGTCCGCCAACCGTCCCTGCGGTATTTAGTAAGTTTTGCAAGGAAGCAGATATATCGCTTTGGCCTGTTTTGTCGCCTTCAAAAACAAAAAGATTTGGATTTACTTTTATCTTCTTCTTGCAATACAAAGAAAAATCGGACAAATCTGTTGAATCGCATAAAAACTTTTTATTTGCCCGTAAACCTTGTTTGAGCAAGCGCCTTACAGCCTCAAAAACTTCTGTCAGGCTTGTATATTTTGCACTTGCCCTTGCCTTGCCGCCGTCAAGTTTCACATCAACCATTTTCACAACACCCTGTGTTTGGTTAAGGATTGAATGTTGGCTACCGTAAACATAAGATTTTGCCAAGAGCATACCCCAGCGTTCATCAAGGGCTTCAATTAAAATCCCGATATCGCACTTGTCTATGTGAATATCATAGAGAGAACCTGCAAAATCTATTCGCTTGCCTTTTATAACCTTAATGCCAATTTTTCTATCACTTATGACAATTGAATTAAATTGAGTCCATTCCAAGTCGCCGAAGACCAGCCCTTCCGCATGCTTTCTGGTGTAGGTGTTGATTTTATCTAATGGGGCCGACTTACTTCCGGACTCTGCCCAAAACCGATTGGCTATTACAACATTATTCCAGTTGCCTACATCGGCCTGATTCCTAACATCTGCGCCCCTACAAAGAAAGGTGCCCTTAAAATTTTCGACAGTCAGCATCTCATGGGCAGCACTTCCGAAACAGGCTCCGATTCCCTTGTAGCCGTTAATAACCGTGCAATTGATTATGCTCTGGAGCATATAGCCCCCCGGGCCTCTGCCGGGAACATAGAAAGTATAGGGGTAAGGCTTAACATCATCTATGCTTTGTTCGGGGTAGTACACTGTCAAACCCACCACACCGGCACTGCCCATGAGGGTAAAAAGAGCCGGTAAATCATCATGGGATGATTCAACGGCCGCCTTGATTATTGTTCCGTATTCATAGCCCAAATCCGGGTCCTGCCAGTCACCGTGTAAGCTTACAAAGGCGGGTATGGTGATGCTTGAAGTGACTAAATATTCGCCTACAGGCAAAAACACCGTGCCACCGCCGGCCGCTTGGCAATCATCCAAGGCCTTTTGTATGGCGGCAGCGGCATCTGCTTGGCCGGTTGGGTCGGCATAATAGGGTGCCCGGGTTGCTATTATATCTGCAAGCACAGCGTGTTCGGTCTCATAGACGGTGGCTACCAAGCAAGGGCTTTGTGCTGCCATTGCTACTGTTTGAAAGCTTAGGGGGAGAATTAAAATAAAAGTTAAGATGATCGAAAGCGAGCTTTTTATTATCCGCTGAGTTTTCATAAAATCCCTCCGCTGCTTAAGACTAAGTTACGCTATGCTCTTGTCTCTTATAATATAGCATTAGTTTGCTAAAAAATTAAGGTCTACTCATAAATTTTCGAGTAGACCTTAATTTAAAGTTGGTTTATTCTGCCGCTTTAAAATTATATATCGGTTTTATGTGGTCAAGCACCTCCACCGTGTCCCCTATATGTTTCAGTAGTTCATCCATGGGCTTATAGGCCAAAGCACATTCGTCAAGTGTGTCTTTATTGACAGATGTAGTATAAATACCCTTCATGCTTTCCTTGAAAGTGTCCATAGACAGGCTGGCCTTGGCCTTGGTCCTACTCATAACTCTGCCTGCACCGTGCGGAGCGGAGTAATTCCATTCGGCATTGCCCTTGCCAAGGCAAATCAAACTGCCGTCTCGCATATTGATGGGGATAATCAATTTTTCCCCTTGCAGGGCGGAGACCGCTCCCTTCCTTAAGATCATGGTGTCGGTATCAATATAGTTATGGATAGTTGTAAAATGTGACTCGACTTTTAAGTTCATGCCTTCTACAATTTCATCCACAATAGCCTTGCGGTTTAAAACAGCATAGGTTTGAATCAGCTTCATATCGTGCAAATAATCTTCAAACATAGAACCTTCAAGATAGGCCAAATCCCTGGGCATTGTCGCCTTGCCCTCTTTTTTTAAGAGCCTGAAGGCTTCCCTTTGATAGTAAGTGGCTGCCTGGTGGCCAAGATTTCGACTGCCCGAATGAACACAAAGATAAAGCTTACCCTGCTTGTCCTTACAAATTTCAATAAAGTGATTGCCGCCGCCCAAGGTGCCTATACTAAGGTGAGCCCGCTTTAAATTCATCTTTCCTGCACATTTGAGGGCGTTTAAATTAATGTCATCATTTAAGCGATGGGGCTTACTTCTGATTTTAAAGCCGCTTGGAATTCCGGAATAAATCAGGGCATCCAACTTTCTCAGGTCGATTGAATCATTGTTTAGGGCAGCGACTTCTATTCCGCAACCGATATCAACCCCAACTAAGTTAGGCACAACCTTGTCATCAATAGTCATGGTTGTGCCGATAGTGCAGCCTGCACCGGCATGCACATCGGGCATAATTCTGATTTTACTGCCGCGGACAAACTCTTGGTCGCACAGAATTTTTATTTGCTCTTCTGCGGTTTTTTCAACATTGTCGGTATAAACTATGGCGTAATTGTATTTGCCTTCAATAATTTTCACATCAAACACCTTTTCATCTTTAAGAACAAGGATATAAACAAACTTCGCCTTCATTATATCAAAAAAGCATTAAGAAAGGTGTTTCATAAAGGAAAAAGTCAAGCAAGTTTTTGAATTTTTCGCTCTTGCCGAACTTGCTTTGTGATATCGTAGATAAGCCAAGTTCCGGTGACCAAGAAGGCACCCAGGTCCGACATGGGCGCCGACCACCACACGCCTTCCAGCCCCCAGAAATAAGGCAGAATAATTAAGAGGGGGATAAAAATCAAAACCTGACGCAGAAGGCCAAGCCAAGTTGCCTGCCTGGCCTTACCGATTGCCTGAAAGTAGTTAGCACCCAACATTTGAACGCTGACCAGCGGGATCAGCTTAAAGAAGATTTTCATGCCATGCATGCCGATTTCAAGCAACTCTTCATTGTCGTTAAATAGGGATATTAGCTGTGAGGGCCAAATTATAGAAACCACTTGGCCGAAGATTATGACCAAGGTAGCCCAAAGAATTGATAAGCCTAAAGTTTTCCTTACCCTGCCTTGATCACCCGCACCCTTGTTAAAGCCAAGTATCGGTTGAGCCCCTTGCCCTATACCCATGGCAGGCATAACCAAGAAGGTAGTTATGCTCATAATAACCCCGATGGCGGCCAGTGCCAAATCACCGCCGTATTTTGCTAAACTTCTGTGTAAGATTAACTGCTGTATACTGCCGGTAACCTGAATTACAAAGGTGGGAAAACCCATTTTTATAATTTGTTTGGACATTGAAAGCTTTATTTTTAAATTTTCAAGCCTTAATTTTAGAGCTCCCCTGCCCAAAGCGAAATGCATAAACACCCAAGTGCTGGTAACGACATAAGAGATAACGGTGGCGGCGGCCGCGCCCTTGATACCCCAGTCAAAAATAAAAATAAAAACATAGTCAAGGGCAATGTTGGTAACAGCACCCAGAAGCATGGTAACCATGGCTGTTTTAGCCTTACCTTCTGCTCGAATAAAACTATTCATCCCGGTGCCCAAGGTTAAAAAGACGCTCCCAATAAGAAGAACCCTTAAGTAATCAACAGAATAGGGCAAAACATTTTCTGTCGCTCCAAAAATCAGTAGAATCTCTTTTGTGAAGATAAGACCAAAGGCTGTCAAGACAAAACTCATAACAATAAGAAGAAGGAAGGCATTGCCCACAATGCTTTCGGCTTCTTCCGGCTTGCCTTCTCCGAGTTTAATTGAAATAAGGGCTGTGGCTCCCATTCCTATCAACATTATAAAGGCAATATAAGTTGTCAATATGGGAAAACAAACGGTAACACCGGCTAAACCTAATTCCCCGACACCCCGGCCGACAAAAATACTGTCAACAACATTGTAGAGGGCGTTGACAATCAGGGCCACCGTTGCCGGCAAGGAAAATTTTAGCAAAAGCTTCGGTATACTTTCTGTTTGCATTTGTCTTGCTTTGGTCATTATTTGCATCTCCAATTGAATTTGAAATTTCATTTTTTGCACAAATCAATCAGTAACCCTATCACAAGAATCAAATTAAGTCAAAAAGCAAGCCCTACACTGCTCTTTTGTGCAGAGTAAGGCTTGCTCTTAGAGTTTTATTAAGAGTTGTGATATTGCAAAAATATTTCCTTCGGTGTAAAACCGCAATTTGCCCATTTGCGAGTGTGATTTGACATATCCGCCATTAACCCATAAAGGTGTTCCGCTTGGTCTATATCTGACATTTTAAAATCATATTCTTCAAATAGATCTATTTGTTTTTGCACGGGTTCTTCTGTTTTATGTAGCCACGATAACTTACAAACAAAAGACTCCGCGCTAAATCGGTTCATGCCCAATTTATCACAAAGATAAGTGAAAAGCGCTTCTGTTTGCGGTGTTCGCTCGTAATAATTAGGATTTTTATATTTTAATAATTCTGTTTCAGTGGGATAATAGTATTTTTTACCCTGCTGAGAATTCAAAATCTCTTCTATTTTTTCACCTGGCACAGATGTGTTGACAATTGCGTCAAGCCAAATGCAATAATTCCTGTCCAGTTGTTTTAACAGCTTGTTTGCAGATTTCATGAGTTCGCTTTTTAAAAGTTTGGGAGTGTTGTAACGATTGAAAACGATTAGAAAGGCTCGCGGCGTTACAAAGCCATAAAAATTCACAGCTGAGCGTAACCACACATCAATCGTTTTTTGCCTTTCGGTCAATAACCAATTGTTGGACATAAAGCACCTCTTCTTCTATCCGAAAAATCATAGGCTTATTTCAGTTGGGTAGTGCGACTAACCAACTGAGGGGTTTTCCAACAGAGCAATAGCCGTTTTATATTTTTTCACCCGCTTTTGCATCTTTTCGTCCACGGTGTCCAGCCTTGTCAAATCGCTGTTATGGCGAAGATCAGCGAGTTTAACTTTTACGGCGATTGGGTTATGTTTTATTTGTGCAATATAGTCCATATAGGGAACACTTTCTTCATGTGTTAACAGAGACAAGGCATCGATGATACAATTGTTAAACCCTGCTTTTCGTAAGTCGTCAAGCGTCACATCGGAATCCTCAACTACATCATGCAGGAATGCGACACATACCTCATCCTCGGTATCCATTTGCTCAGCAAGGTGGAAGGGATGGAATACATAGGGTAAGCCGGTTTTATCTTTCTGTTCCTTGTGAGCGTCAAATGCGATTCGCATAGCTATTTTAGTGAATTTTGTATAAATCATTTTTAATCTCCGATTTTGTTATTGCTGTTTGATAAAATTCTTTGTGCGCTAATTATATCATTGCCCTGCCTTCAACTCAACAAGTGAAATATTCACCCCACACCCGCAGGCATTTCACAAATCCGATAGGATTTATTTCGTTGAAAAAGCGACAAAGTTCCGATGAACTTTGTCGCTTTTTCTGGTGGAGACGAGGGGGATCGAACCCCTTACCTCTTGAATGCCATTCAAGCGCTCTCCCAGGTGAGCTACGCCCCCATATTAAATTTTGCCCTGACAGCTTATGTATTGTAGCAGAAGTAATTATTAAAATCAAGATAAGAAAGCAAGATTTTTATTTTTATTTGAAAGTATCTGTCTCATTGCTGTATACTCTTAAAAGTCAGCCTGATTTTTAAAGTCAAAGGAAAGAATAAATGATAAAAATAGCGATTTTTATTGAATCTTTGGCTGCCGGCGGAGCCGAAAAAGCCTTAACTCTTTTAGCCGAAAATATTGACAAAAGCCGCTTTGACCTGACGGTCATAAGCGAAACATCGGGTGAGTTTTATTCTGACAGGGTTGCCGCTGCTTGTAGGTTGAAAACCTTTGCTAAAAGCTGTGGCCCGGAAGACTTTTGGCAATATAAGCTTAACCGTGTCATTTACAGGCTTTTTAACACTTTGCCAAGGAGGCTTTTGCACCGGTTCGTCATTGGACGGGGTTACGATATTGAAGTTGCCTTTTGTGAGGGCTTTGCCACAAGGCTGATTGCTAATTCTTCTAATAAAAAGAGCAAGAAAATAGCCTTTGTCCATACTGACTTTGCTGTCAATCACTGGTCTTTAGTCCATTATAAAAACTTTGCAGAGGAAGAAGAGTCTTATAATAAATTCGATGCTGTCAGCTGTGTCAGCCAATCGGTTGCCCTTTCTTTCAAAGAGCTGTTTGGCTTGGATGAAAAAGTTTTTGTAAACTACAACCCTATTGATACAGCACAAGTATTGAGTTTGGCTCGGGAAGAGCTTATCTTACCAAAGACCGGTGGCCTGCGTTTTGTAACGGCCGGGCGATTGGTTGAGGTTAAGGGTTACAGCCGGCTCTTAAAAATCGCCAAGGAACTTCGAGATGAAGGTTTTTTGTTTGAACTTATAATCTTGGGAACCGGCCAACTTGAAGAAGCTTTAAAAGCCTACATTGAAGAAGAGGCTTTGGGAGATTGCGTCAAGCTTTTGGGCTTTAAGGCCAACCCCTACCCCTATTTTGCCAATTCGGATTGTTTCGTCTGTTCCTCATATGCGGAAGGTTTTAACACAGCCCTTGCGGAAAGCTTGATTTTAGGCATCCCAATCATTTCAACGGACTGCGCAGGTGCGGCCGAGGCCTTTGGTGGCTTGGAATGCGGTATAATCTGCCCAAATAATGACAAGGCCTTAAAAGAGGCCCTGAAAAGTGTTTTGGAAAAGCCCGACAGACTTGAAGTTTTTAAAAAGGCTTGTAGGCAACGCTCCGGCTTTTTTGATCTTAATAATAATATAAAAAAGATAGAAGACATGTTCTTGCGAGTTTTGTAAGGCGTAAAGAAACCCTGCGGTGAATCTCTACCACCGCAGGGTTTATCCATTAATTATTAAAGCTGAACCTTAATTTCGTGTTCGCCGGCTTTTGTTTTAATTTCAATATCACCGGTAGCCTCTTTAAACTCACATTCAATCTCTTCACCATTAAGGGTAATCTTTTTTGGTTTAGATTTGACATAGATAACTGAAGGCAAGTCAAAGTCTTTTTCCTGAGTAAAGTTTAGGCTAAACTCCTTTGCTTGCATATCGTACTTATATTCATCTATTACACCTGTAACAGCCCTAGGGTAGGGTCTGCTTAAAACATCCATTAAGGGTGCTTCAAAATGATTATAATTGAAGTGCCAGTAAGTATGGCTCCACTTGTTTTTTGCAAAGGTGTTAAGCAAGAAGCCTACATGAGGCAGCCATTTTGTTCCGGGGGCATCGCCACCCCATTCCCCAACCAAGCAAGGCATGTTGAGCCTTTTTTGAGTTCGCCTGTGCTCTTCAAAAAGGGCACCCACCCGTGAGTCACTGGCATATTCATAGGCAGGTGTGTCAACCATAAGGTCATAACCGTGGGGCGAAAAGCATTGTTGTGCTTCACGCTTGCCATCAACTGTTATAGGCTCATTATGGCAAGGTATACCAAGGTTTGAATAATAACAATTGTCCACAAAAACAATGCCGTTTTGAGTCACTCTGCGCAAGGCTTTGGTCATACGATTAAGGAAGGGTGTGTAGCGTTTTGTGTCAAACTCTTTGATGATGGGCTCGCCTACGGAAATTATGTCATTGAAGACATCACCGGGGTATTGGTCAAGCACATGGACGCGCCTGTCTTTTTGCAGTGCATCTTTGATCATTTGGCCCTTCTTAACCCGCCTGTCCTTCAAGGTGACTTTTACCAAGTTCCCAATCATTTGTTTGAAGAGCTTGCCGCCGGCCTTGCCCGGATAAGGCTCGTTGAAATAGTCAAAGCCGAAAAGATTGGATTTGTCTTTAAATCTCTCGGCTACATGGGCCCACATGTCGGCATAATAGTCTTGCAAGCCCTTGCCTTTGTACTCTCGATTGTCCCAAAAACTGTCAAAGGCACGGTGGACAGTCTTGCTGATAAAGTAACCTTCGGCCCAAACAAGCTTTGCCGTCGTGGGTTTTAAGCCATCAATCAAGCAGGCCCACTCGGGGGCCCCGCTGGCAGTATTGTGGCAAAAGTTAGAATAACAGTCTTGGTGGGAATCGAAGAAGATATATATGCCGTGCCGGGCACATCTGTCAACTATTTTTTCAATTTCATCCAGAAAAACATCATTATATTTGCCGGGCGCGGGTTCCATAGCCCCCCAAGAAAATCCCAGGCGAATAATATTGAAGCCCAACGCCTTGTATTTTGTTAAGAGCTCATCGTCAATTTTAAATGAAAAGGTGTATTTGCCATCACCGAAATTGCCCTTGTCGACAATATTCATACCGGTAAAAATACGCTCGCGCCCGTGCTCATCTAGGAAGTTCATTCCTTGAACTGTAATTTTATCCATGATTTCACCACTTCATAATAATTAAAGCTAAGATTAAAAGCTTACGACTACTTCGTTTTCACCGGCTTTGGTGAAGAGCTCAATGTCTTCCCCTGCTTTTGTGCTTACTTTTTGTTCTTGGCCGTTAATGGTCACGCTCTTAACATCTTTATTGGCAAAGATAACTGTGGGGACTTCAAAGTCACCCTCTTGCTTATAGCGTAAGGTGAAGGTGTCTGCCTCACGGTCATGGACATAATCGACAATATCGCCCGTAACCGCTTTTGGGTAAGGGCGGCCCAAAACATCCATCAAGGGCATTTCCAAAATCCCGTCATAGTAGGCCCAATAGGTGTTGCTCCACTTGTAGCCTGCAAAGGTGTCAAGCAAGAACTCAACATGGGGGAGCCATTCGGTGCCTTCGGCATTGCCGCCCCACTCGCCCACCAAGCAAGGCACGCCCAATCTTTCTTGTGTTCTTCTGTGTTCTGCAAATAAGGCACCCACACGGCCGTTATTGGCATATTTGTAGGCCGGTGTATCAACCATGAGGTCATAACCGTGGGGTGAGAAACATTGCTTGGCTTCGCGTTTGCCATCAACTTCAATGGGAAGGTTGTAGCAAGGGATACCAAGGTTCGAATAATAGCAATTGTCCACAAACAAAATGCCTTCGTCGGTAACTCCCCTGACGGACTTGGCCATGCGGTTTAGGAAGGGTGAATACCTTTCGGTATCAAATTTTTTGATAATGTCATTGCCGACCATGATGATTTTTGTGAAAACATCGGCCGGGTATTGGTCCAAAACCTGAACCTTGCGGTCCTTGCTCAAGCCGTCTTTGATCAACTGCCATTTTTTTACGCGCTTGTCGGTCAAGGTTACTTTGACCAAATTAAGTATAAGTTTTTTAAAGAGCTTGCCACCGTCTTTGCCGGGATAGGGTTCATTCATGAAATCGAAACCGAAAAGATTGGGTTTGTCTTTAAAGCGTTGGGCCAGCTTAACCCACAAATCAGCATAGCGGTCTTGAATACCCTTGCCTTCAAATTCTTTATTGGTCCAAAAATTATCAAAAGCACGGTGGACCGATTTGCTGAAAAAATAACCTTCTGCCCAAACAAACTTCATTTTTGTTTGTTTGTATTGGTCCATTAAAGATGCCCAAAGCGGTGCACCGTTACCGGCATTATGGCAATGGGTGGAATAACAATCTTGGTGAACATCAAGGAAAACGAAAATACCGTGTTTGGCACATTCGTCAACCACGCGCTCAATATCGTCCAACAACTTTTCATTGTATTGGCCGGGCTTGGGTTCAATGGGGTCCCAAGAAAAACCCAGGCGTATAATGTTGAAGCCCCGTTCCTTATATTTCTTAAAAAAGTCATCATCAATTTTGAAAGAAAATTCAAACTTGCCATCTTCACCGTAGTTTTGTTTGTCTACGATATTAAAGCCGCTAAAAATTCTTTCACGCCCGTGTTCGTCCCTAAAAGTAAGGCCGCTGGTTGTAATTTTATTCATAATAATCCTCCTGATTTTTGTTTTTGGTATTTGGCAATATTCGCTTAATTATACAATAAGCCAACCCGCTTTGCAAACAAATACGCCCTATGCTTGTGTTTGTTTATAAATTGTATATAATCAATGGTGGAAGGCACTTAATTGAATAAAGCTAATTGAGGGGGCTTATATATGCATAGTATTTTGAGCTTGTTGGTCAGCGTTTTGTTTTTGTTGGCTTCACATCTGCCGGGGCTTGTGAACTCCATAGACTTTATCAGCGATTTCTTAACCGGTGTGCCCTATTATTCCCTGCAAACTTCTGCCGATTTTTTGGATGACATAACAGACCTTAATATCAAAAAACTTGATGACAATACGGGTTTTATCAAGGATACCTTGCTTGTTTTTATGAAAGAGCAACACTCACTGCCGGAGCGTTACAAGGCTTTCAAAAGCGTCGGCGGCCGCTGCATCGGTTACTTGCAACCCGCTAACCTTTTTGTTCTAAAAGCCCCTTTTGATACTCTGGAAGCTATGGAAATTTTAGTCCAGCGCCTTGAAGAGAGCGAAAGCGTTTTGTATGCCGGCGGGAGCTTTGCCTTTAAGCGGGAGGAAAATTATACGCCCAACGACCCTTTTGACGACCTTGAAGACGGTTCCGACATATGGGACGAATCCAACCCGGGTGGCAGCACTTGGTGGTTGGAGGCAGTCGAGGCCCGAAACGCTTGGGGCTATGCCGAATTATTTAATGATGTTAAGGTTGGTATAATAGATTCGGGTTTCGAGCTTGAACATGAAGAATTGGCCGGTAAGATAAGTTTTCCGAAAAACTGGCTCAAGGCACGAAACATTCCCTCTTCACACGGTACGCATGTCGCCGGAATTATAGCCGCCAAAGCCGACAATGGTGTGGGTATCAGCGGTTTGGCCCCCCATGCCAAACTTGTCTGTATTGACTGGCAAAGGGAACCCGGCCAAGTGTGGAGCGAGAATTTGAGCATTATATTCGGTGTCGGTTATTCAATCAAAGCGGGTGCCGGGGTTATTAACCTTTCGCTGGGCTCTTCACGATTTATCCCCGAAGGTAAATCGGGCTACCCCAAATATGCCATGGACTATGAAGCCGGTTTAATATCATTTTATATGGCTATTTTGTTAAACCAAGGCCATGATTTTTTGATGGTTCAATCCGCCGGCAACGGCGACAGCAAGGGGAAGCCGGTTGATGCTTTTAACAACGGAACATTTTGTTGCATAAATGCTAAAAATTCCAAGGCTCATCTTTTAGGAATACCCACAGCAGAGGTTTTAGACAGAATTATTGTGGTCGGCAGTGCCGAAAACCTGTCCAATGCGCGGTTCAGGCAGGTCAGCTATTCCAATGTCGGCGAGCAGGTTGACATCTGTGCGCCGGGCAGGCAAATTTACAGCTGCACTGATTTTGCAAATAATGATTATGAATACAAGTCCGGAACCTCAATGGCGGCACCGGTTGTCAGTGCCACAGCCGGCCTGGTTTGGTCGGTAAGCCCCAAGCTAAAAGGCTCACAGGTTAAGGCCATTGTATGTGACCCCGCCAACACACGCTATACAGCGGCACCAACACCTGTGGCAAACCGTTTTTGGGAAGACTTAACCTATGAGGATTTGCCACTTGTCAACAGCAAGGGGGCTGTGGAGGCTGCAATAAAAACCGTATATGACAGTTTGGAAGTTTATGGTAAAGCAGTCGACAGTGAAGAAAACCCACTCGCTTGCGAAATAGAAGTGAGGGGTTCCGTTAAAACATTTAAATTTTCTGCCGCTGCGGACGGCAAGTTCAGTTTTGTTTTGCCACGCGACAATTTTTCAATAAGCTTTAAAACAGATGAGGGATTAAAAGAAATTATTTTGGATGACCAAGGTGATCAAGTTGTTGACCTTGGCTTTATCACTCTTCCTTAAAAGCTTAAAATATTTAAGAGGTGAAGCTGCCGAAGCTTCACCTCTTTTGTTTTTTCTTGTCTAACCATTCATCTTGCAAAATAGCCAGTAAGCGCAAATCGGCAAATTCACCGCTACTTCTTAATTTTTCTTGCCTTAATATGCCCTCTTGCTTCATGCCTGCTTTTTCCAAGACACGCCCCGAGGCCGGGTTTTCTATATCATGAAAAGCGGAAAGCTTCTTGAAGCTCACCCTACTAAACAAGAAATCTAAAACAGCTTCAAGTGCTTCGCTCATAAAACCTTTGTTCCAATATGCCCGCCCCAGGCAATAGCCTATTTTCGCATTGCCATCTCGGTCGGAAATATCGGCCAGGCTGATTCCTCCTATCGGTTCGCCCTTGTGCTCAATGGCCCAATGGTAGTAATTGTCCGCAGTATAAGCCGCAAGCCAAGCGCCGAGGATTCGGGCCGTTTCATTAATATTCTTGTGGGCTTGCCAGGTCAAATATCGCGTAACTTCAGGGTCTTTGGCCCAATTATGGTGCATTTTATAGGCATCGTCCAAACGGAATGGGCGTAAAATCAAGCGCTCTGTCTTTATAACTTGGCTGCCTTTATGTTTTAGCATAAGAACACCACCTTTACTATAAGTTTATTATATCCGTCGTCTTGCAACTTTACAAATGAAAACTATTTGACAAAACAAAGCAAAATAAGCACTTCCGTCAATAATGTCAATTAAAAAGATCTATTTTTGTCATTATGCCGAATTTGTATTCTGAAAATAAGAAAATACCACAATATGTTGACTCTATCTTTTGCTGTGATACAATATATGGCGTGACTAAGATATGGAGGTAAATAAAATGAAAATTTCTAAAAACGCTGTAACAGTCTTGGAAAAGCGTTATTTGATCAAGGATGACGAGGGTAACCCGGTTGAAAAAGTTGAAGATCTATTTAGGCGGGTGGCTGCCACAATTGCCGCTGCCGATAGTTTACACGATAAAAAAGCCGACTTAAAAAAGACCGAAGACCTTTTTTATGACATGATGACCAATTTGGAGTTTTTACCAAACTCCCCCACTCTTATGAATGCGGGGCGTCCCCTGGGTCAGCTTTCGGCCTGCTTTGTTTTACCCGTGGAAGACAGTATGGAGCAAATTTTTGAAGCCATAAAGCAAGCCGCCTTAATTCATAAGTCCGGCGGCGGTACCGGCTTTTCATTTTCACGCATTCGCCAGCAAGGCAGTGCCGTGAATTCCACAGGCGGTGTTGCATCCGGCCCCATCAGCTTCATGAAAGTGTTTAATATGGCAACCGAAGCCGTTAAACAAGGCGGAACCAGGCGCGGGGCCAACATGGGTATTTTGCGTATTGACCACCCCGATATTTTGGAATTCATTGATTCCAAATCCAATAATGCAGAGATTACCAATTTTAATATTTCTGTCGGCTTGACGGAAGACTTTATGGATGCGGTGGAAAAAGATGAAGAATATGACCTTGTTGACCCCCACTCCAAGGAGGTTGTCGGCAAGTTGAAGGCAAAAGAAGTGTTTGAAAAAATTGTTGATGCCGCCTGGCATAACGGTGAGCCGGGTATAATCTTTTTAGACAGGCTCAACCGTGACAATGTTGTGCCGGGTCAGGGTGAAATCGAGTCTACCAACCCCTGCGGCGAACAACCGCTTCTTCCTTACGAATCTTGCAACCTTGGTTCTATCAACCTTGTCAACATGGTAAAGAAGAATGAAGATAAGTATGAATATGACTGGGAAAAGCTTGAAAAGACAGTCAGCAAGGCCGTGCATTTTTTAGACAATGTTATCGATGTAAATAAATATCCTTTGGAAAGCATAGATCACACCACAAAACAAACCCGTAAAATCGGTTTGGGTGTTATGGGATGGGCCGACAGTCTCTTGCTTTTAGGCATACCTTATAACAGCCAAGAAGCCACCGAGCTTGGCGAAAAGCTTATGAAGTTTATAAACGATAAGGGCCATGAAGCCAGCGCCCGTTTGGCCAAGAAACGCGGTGCCTTCCCCCTCTTCGAGGAAAGCACACTGCCGCAAGACAGACCCTTGAGAAATGCCACGGTCACCACCATAGCCCCCACCGGTACACTTTCAATCCTGGGCAATTGTTCCAGCGGAGTTGAGCCCATATTTGCCTATGTTTACATCCGCAACATTATGGATGGCACAGAATTAATTGAGGTCAACCCAATATTAAAGGAAGAATTGGAAAAGCGCGACCTTTTTTCCGACCAACTTATGAAGCAGATTGCCAAAGAAGGCACAATAGCCCATATAGAAAGCCTGCCCGAAGATTTGCGACGGGTCTTCGTTTGTGCCCATGATATAAACCCGGAAGACCATGTCAGAATGCAGGCAGCCTTCCAAAAGCACACCGATAACGCAGTTTCAAAAACCGTCAACTTTTCAAATTCCGCCACTCGCGAAGAAGTTGCCGAAGTTTATGACCTGGCCTTCCGCCTTGGCTGTAAGGGCGTTACCATCTACCGTGACGGCAGCCGCGATTCCCAAGTTTTAAATATAGGCCAAGTAAAAAAAGAAGGCGACACGGCTGAAGGCACAGAAGTTAAAATCACCCCCCGCCCCAGGCCCGATATGGTCATGGGCTTTACAGAAAGAGTAAAAATCGGCTGCGGCAACCTTTACATTACAGTCAACTATGACGATGAAGGCATATGCGAAATTTTCACCAATACCGGCAAGGCCGGCGGCTGCCCTTCACAGTCGGAAGCCACAGCAAGGTTGGCTTCAATAGCCCTTCGCAGCGGTATTGATGTTAAGAGCATTGTAAACCAGCTCAAGGGTATCAGATGCCCCTCCACTATCCGCCAACAAGGTATGAAGGTCACTTCCTGCCCGGATGCCATTGCCAAGGCCGTTACCAAGCTTTATGACCAACAAGTTAAAAGCGGTGCCTGGGTACCGGCAGAAAATGCTCTCAAGCCCCTTAATAAAAAATCACAAGCCAAAGAAAAATCAATCGAAGACGAGTTTATCCCCGGCGGCTACAGGTTTTGCCCCGAATGCGCAGCCAAGCTTGAGCATGAAGGCGGATGTGTCACCTGCAGAAATTGCGGATTTTCCAGGTGCGGCTAAAATTTCCCCATAGTCTATTAAGTTTAAAGGTAAAAAAACACCGTTTCCTTATCGGAAGCGGTGTTTTTTTGAGTTTGGGCTTTACCTATTTTTTGTCCTTTTTATTGTTTTTGGATTTTTGCCGGGCCATCTTCTTTTCTTGCTTTATGCGTTTAATTTCAGCTTCACGCTCGGCCTTTTCCCTATCTTCCTTTTCTTTTTGTAGGCGATCGCTTTCATCTTTTCTGGCTTTGGCCTCGTCAAACATGGCGGCTATGTCATCAAAGTGACGGTAATTTTCTTCTTGCTTTATAAGCTTAACCGCGTCTTGGTAAGGCTTTGTGGTACGCCTGAAGAGTGAATATTCATTGTTGGCAACCTTAATGGCCCTTCTTACGGCATTTCTGGTAACCTTAAGGTTCTTAATGTCTAACTTGGCTTGCCTGATTTTAACCTTGTCGTTATTGTTTTGTGCTTCAAAGAGCATTTTATAAGCGGTTTCCAAATCTTCTTCCGCTTCGTTTTCTTGTGCAAACAAGCCGTCAAAGATAGATGTATCGTACTCTTTTATACCTTGTGAGTAGTTTTTTGCAATGAGCTTTTGGCTCTTAATGCGGCGCTTGGCCAAACTTATGGACTCACGCTTTATTTCTTTTTCAAGCGGTGTGGACGAAGGCATGTTTCGAGCCCTTTCCAACAAACTTCTGTCGGCACGAGCCAAACCTCCTAAGCCCGCATTGGCTATTTCGTGGGCCAAGGCCAGTTGGTTTTGAACATGTTCGGTTTCAAATTTATTCATCTCTTCGATGACCATATCTGAAATTTCAAGCATTTTTTCATGTTCAAGCTCGGCGGCGCGTACCTTTCTGGCCATTCTGCGGGGTGAATACCTGCCTTCCGGCGGCAGTTGAGGCTGCTTTTCCCCTGCTGCGTAAGCTCTTGCATCTTGCACAAGATCAATGGCTTCCACAAGGTCCTCATCCGAAAGTGCATTATTGCCATAGTCTTCAAACAGAGCCCTTATCTTCAATATATTAACAATACCGCGCTGCCTGGTTTCCTTAAGGTCGTAGAAAAAGTAAGGAATAACATTTAAAACAGCCCCTGCGGTTGACATCAATATAAGTGTGCGAATGAGCTTGTGATATATGTCCGGCTCGTTCAAAACATCGTACATATTTTTGTAGCCAAGTTCTGCCGCGGCTTGTTCGTTAATACCCATGGATGAGTAGACCGCGGGAAGGATTGAGCTGGTCACCAGGGTAACCACTGCGCCGACTAAGCCGACTGTTGAGAACATACCGTCAATTCTTTCACCGGTTACATATTGTTGATAGTCACGGATATCGGCCTGGACACTGGGGCCGAGGATGTGTGCAAAAGAGCCGACTATGCCGTTGAGATAAAAGAAGACCATTACAAGCCATATGTTGTCAATAAAGGGATAAAGCAGGCCTATAAACATGATGTTGAAAAGGTTGGTGACAATGAGAACTTTTTGCTTGCCGTATTTTCTGATTGCCAAGGGGGCGGCCACCATGCCCCAAAGCGAGGCGTTACCGACCAAGAGGACAATTAGCCCATACTGGTTGGCCGAACATTTGCCGCCGTATTGGTAGAGCCAGAAAAGCATTTGACCTTGTGCGCCTTCCAAGAAGCCAACCCAGCCGGCTAAAGCGATAATCCAGAAATATTTGTTTCTGGCAACTGCTCTGATGGCATCTGTAAATTTAATTTGAATGATATGTGTTTTTGCTTGAACAATTTTTTCACGCGTATTGGCATAAACAATGTAACTGAAGACCATGCCTACGACTGCAATAGGGGGATAAACATATCTGTAAAGCCTGATATCGTTTAGGTTACCGTCTGTGAGCATGCCCGCAAAAACGGGCATCAAGGGGTTAATGATTGAAGGAGCTAAGGAATATATAACGGATTTGATTGCTACTGCGTCGGTTCTTTCTTGCGAGTTGGGTGACAAAACATAGATTAAGTTTTCGTAAGAATCCCTAAAGAAGTTAAAGAAGAACTGAAAACCGATATTGAAAAGGAGAATGACCGCATACTTGACCATGGGTGTCATCTTTTCGTAAGGCATCCAGACAAAGGCAATTGCAAGTATAACGCAAGGGATACCCATCCTCATAATGAATGGCCTGTATTTACCTTGCTTGCTGCGAGTGTTGTCAATAATGTTGGCCCGCAAAGCAGTCAGCGGGAAACTGGAAATTGTGCTCAAGACGAACAAGATGTACATAATCCTGGGGTCGACGCCTATCGTGTTCCCGATAAGAGTGTTACCGGTGGACAAGATCATGGCACCGACAACAGTGATAATACTGTAGACACCCAAACCACCCGCACTGTAAGCGGTTATTTCTTTAAAGGGCATGTACCTCCCCTTGGGCGGACGGTGCCAATAAAGGGTGGCGGTGTCCTTAACCGAGTTAAGTTTCGCAATCAAATCGTTCATTTACCTTTTTCTTTCAAATGTGTTCATGAGCTTATTATATATTAAAGTCTCATAAATATTTTTATAAATAATCAAGCCAACTACAAAAGAGTTTGTGATTATAAAAAAATTAGGCCTTTGATTTAAAAAGCTTTTTTACCCTCATAAATATATAAGCCGTTAAGATTAGTGTGATTAGTACCAAAAGCAAAACAGTTTTGGCAATGGTTGACGCCGAAGCAAAACTTATTAAAAGCCGGTCAAGACCTTCTTTCCTTAAAATGATAAGTGAAAGAAGGTTTTCAAGGTAATCACACAGAAAAAGCAAAGCAGTTAGTGTCAAAGCCGTTACAGATGTTTTTTTAGGCAACCTTAAAGCCAAACCCATAAAAACCAAAGAATAGAAAATCGGAAAAACAAAATCCAAGGGTAGCTGTTGTTTTAAGTAAATTTCCCGACCGGTGGGGCTCAGAGCCATTAAGAAATTATGGACATATTCCAAATCATAACCCATAAATCGAAGATCAAAAATCTGCATCCCTTGTGCAGCGGCCGATATTGCGGGTATAAGCTTGAAATTCATAAGAGCCAATATGCTCAAGGCGATTGCTGCATTGAAAATTAAAAAGAACTTATTAGAGATAATCTTTTTTTGTAAAACCATAGCAAAAACCCAACTTCACAGACTTACGCACTCTAACCGACGCTATAATATAACATATAAATGCCAAAAGAACAATAAAAAACAGTTCATGTTTTTTTGCAAAATTCGTCAATTTATCACTTGACGGTATGCTACACCGCCGTCCCGCGGATTTTGGACGGCAGTGCACTAAAATTACCGATTGTTTAAAGAGTAAGTTTGTGGAATACCTTTTTACCTTTTTTAATAATTACCGGGCTTTCTTTAAGCGTTTCATATTCAATTGCAAATCCGATTTCTTGAACCTTTGCGTCATCGACTGAAACTCCGCCTTGATCCACCAACCTGCGTGCCTCTCCCCTTGACTTGGCCAACCCTGTTTTAGTCAATATGTTTAGTATATTGGCACTGCCATCTTCAAAATCATCATCGGAAAGTTTTGTCGTCGGCATGTTTTCGGTGTCTGCCTTATTGTCAAACAAAGCCTTTGCCGCCTCCCGGGCTTTTTGAGCCTCCTCTTGCCCATGAATCAGTTTTGTTACCTCAAAGGCTAAAACTTCTTTTGCCTTGTTTATGTCACTGCCTTCAAGTTTTGCATATTGGGCAATTTCTTCAAGCGGCATAAAGGTCAGCATCTTCATGCAAGTGATGACATCGGCATCATCGACATTACGCCAATATTGATAGAAATCGTAAGGTGAGGTCTTTTCGGGGTCCAGCCAGACTGCCCCACTTTCCGTTTTCCCCATTTTTCTGCCATCGCTGGTTTGCAAGAGTTTAAAGGTCATGCCAAAAGTTTCCCTCGCATCGGCGCGACGATTGAGATCAACACCGTATATTATGTTACTCCACTGGTCGTCACCGCCCAGTTGTAAAATACAATCGTGTTCACGGGCCAGGACCAAGAAATCATAGCTTTGCATTATCATGTAGTTCAACTCAAAAAATGATAGGCCGGTTTCAAGCCTTTGCTTATAGCATTCAGCCGCAAGCATTCTGTTTACAGAAAAATGCACGCCGATTTCGCGTAAAAACTCTATATAATTCAAATCCAGTAGCCAGTCGGCATTGTTGACCATGAGGGCCTTACCGTCGGAAAAATCAATCAACTTGCTCATTTGCTCTTTAAAGCAGGCAATGTTGTGGGCAATTGTTTCTTTGGTCATCATTTTTCGCATTTCTGTTTTCCCGGATGGGTCACCGACCATGCCTGTGCCCCCACCGAAAAGAGCAATGGGTGTGTGCCCCGCCCTTTGCATGTGAGCCATAACCATAACTTGCACAAAATGACCGACATGGAGGCTGTCTGCGGTTGGGTCGAAGCCTATATAAAACTTAATCTTTTTGTTTTGTAAGGTCTCTTCAACCTTTTCGGCATTGGTTACTTGGGCAATCATATCGCGCGCCAGTAATTCTTGATAAACATTCATAAAAATCCCTCTATTCTTGTTTTATTCAAAATCTTGTTTTCCTCTTAATATTACTGCTCTAAAAGCATGTTAAAAAACACCCCCTGCAATTTGCAGAGGGCGTTATAACGCGGTACCACCTCTATTCGCCGCCCAAGGGCGACCTCATGGACACCCAAGGTGCCCGGCGCTTTAACGCGCGCACACGACATGGCTTACTTAAAGTTCAGCCACGCAGCTCAAAGATGTATTTCATAAAACCGCCGCCCCTGCTTACACCAAACGCAGGCTCTCTTTGCCGAGCGAGTTTTATTACTTCTTCTCATCACAGCCGTTAGCATGGATTATATAAAAAAGCACCAAAAGTGTCAAGTTTAATTTTCTTCAAAACTTGATAAGAAGCGATATTCCCGGCCTTGTTTGTATAAAACTTTTGGGACACGCTTACTGATACCGCAAATAATCTCATAATTAACGGTGCCCGATAAATCTGCAAGTTCTTCCGCACTTATGCAGTTGCCGCCATCACAGCCCATCAGGGTGACATCATCTTCAATTTCAATACCCTTAATATCACTTACATCAACCATCATAAGGTCCATACATACTCTGCCGACAATGGGGGCATAAGAACCCTTGATTAAAACCCGCCCTTTTGATGAAAGAGAGCGCGGATAACCGTCGGCATAGCCTATGGGTAAAGTGGCTATGGTTCTCTTGGTTTTTGCAATATAGGTATGGTTGTAACTTATACCTTGGCCGGGCAAAACTTCTTTGAGAAATATAACATGTGTTTGCAGATACATGGCCGGCATCAGCTTCAGCCTTTCTTTTTTGACCTCTTTGGATGGGTAAAGGCCATACAAGGCCAAGCCCGTTCGCACCATGTCATAACTTTCATCTTCATCAATGGTTGCGGCACTGTTACAAGCATGTTTAAGGGGGATTTTCAGCCCTCGTTTTTCCAAGTTTTCACAAAAATCATCAAACATTTTTTTCTGCTTTAAGGTCGGCGCTTTGTCGGCTATATCCGCATTGGCAAAATGAGTGAAAATACCGAGAATTTCAATGTTCGGCAGAGAACTTATTTTTAAAACATCTTCAAGGCCTTCTTTGTCTGATGCAAAGCCGGTCCTGGCCATGCCCGTATCTACTTCAATGTGGACACCAAGCCTGCAGCCGCCCTTCAAGGCAGCAGATGAAAGCATGCGGGCCATATCAAGGCTGAAAACCGTCTGTTCTATCTTATATTTAAAGAGCTTTTCGTAATGGTCGGGTGATGTATAGCCGAAAATTAAGATTGGCTTTTTAACCCCGGCGCGCCTGAGTTCCATAGCTTCTTCTATTATGGAAACTCCGAAATAATCGGTTCTGTCGTCAAGCAGGGGGCCCACTTCCGAAGCACGGTGACCATAGGCGTCGGATTTGAGTACACTCAAAACTTTAACATCCGGGCCGACTTTTCTCTTTATTTCTTTGAAGTTGTGTGCTATGGCATCTAAATTGATACCGGCCATCACCCTGCGATATCGGTTCAAAAAATCAAGTCCTTTCACCCTTTTATCAAGACAGCGCTCAATGGACTAATGATAAGTTTTTTAATAGTTTTAGTCAATAGCGATGACTTCAAGGCTTTTTTCTTCTAATTTAAAAATTCTGTAAGCCTTGCTGATCGGGCATTTTTCGTCATAAACAAAAAGCAGTTTTTCACCTGTCAGCTCTAAATCTTCCACCCTGATATTTTTACGCTTAAATTCAGGCTTTCTTTTAAGCTCTCGCTCGCTTGCTTTGTCACGCCTTGGTGAAATTTCATCCGGCAAGCTGCCCTTTGGGTCAAAGGTCAGACAATCTAAATGTATATTGTGGGCAAGCTTGTTAAAGTTACACCGGGGTTTCAAAAAGTCAAAAAGCATAGTATATGATCTTTTTAAGTTTGCCTTTATGTCCCCTATCCCTTGGCAAAACTCTGCCAAGTTTGAAAAGAGCTCATAGCCGTTTTCAAAAACTTCTTCAAGTGCGAAATTAAGTGTATTTACAAATTGGCCGCTGTTATAAAACTTATCTATAACTCGTTCAATGCTTTTTAGATAGCACAGGTCTTCATAGGTCATGCCGTCACTTTGCAGAACCTCATAGGGCGCCCAATCATTATAGAGTAGGCTGCCTTCCGGGTATGCTTTTATAATATCTGTATTCTTGAGCACCTTTAAAAAGCCCAGCTGAAGCATATGCGGGCGCACTTCTAAGCAGCTGCTTATTGCGGGTGCAAAACTTTCAAGGCTTTCAAAGGGTAAACCGGCAATAAGATCAAGGTGAATATGAGAGTTCTTCAATGCAGTGAGCTTTTTAGTATTCTCAAAAGCCTTTTTTAAGTCGGTTTTTCTGTTGACTGCCTCTAATGTTCTTTCATTGGTTGACTGGATGCCTATTTCAAACTGAACACGGCCGGGCGGCATTTGCCGGATAATTTCCAGCGTGCCTGAATCAAACAAGTCGGCCGCAACTTCGAAATGGAAGGTGCAATCGGTTTCTAAATTCGCTATATATTCTAAAATGTTTTTTGACCTTTCCTTATCCAAGTTAAAGGTTCTGTCCACAAATTTTATTACTTTGGCCCCTTTGGCGACTAATAGGGCCAATTCTTCACGCACTCGAGCCAAGGGCAGGTAGGCTACCCCTTTTTGGGCGGATGACAGGCAATAGGCGCAAGAAAAAGGGCAGCCCCGCGAGCTTTCGTAGTATATAAGTTTGTTTTCTGTTTTACCGTACTTGTCTGCACCAAATGAGTCAAAATATGAAGGCGTAAAGGGGCTTGGCAAGCTTTCAAATTCTATGTTTTGACCGACGATCAATTTTTCTTTTGGCCTTTGCCCTTTTGAAAGAAGGTTTATGAGGTCACTGAAGGCAACTTCCCCCGGGCCGTAGATAAAATAGTCGGCCGCAGGGTATTCGCTATGGACTTGGTCGGCCGATATTTCCGGCCCCCCCAGAACTATAATACATTGGGGTAAGATTTTTTTGATTGTGCCTGATATTTTTTTGATGTGGTCCGTGTTCCAAATATAGGTCGACAGGCCCAAAACTTGAGGTTTCAGGGAATAAAGCGCAGTAATTATATCCCCTGCAGGTTCGTTGGTGCTGGATTCAAAAATCTCAACATCACATTGGGGCGAAAACCTGTCGGAATATGACTTAATACAGTGTGCGGCCAAGGTTTTGTGTGAAAACTTTGCACCGACAGAAGCTAAAACAACTTTCAATGAGTCCTCCCTATGGTAAACGAGAGAAGTTTGTCAAAAAAAGGCAATCCTTATAGGAAAGCCTTTTTCTTTGATCTTGCTGTCTTTTTATTGGGTCAGGGCCAAGGCTATAGCCTTTGCCTTGTCCAAATCTTCTTGGCGTGGGTTCCACTTGCATCTTATTTCGGGTTCAACCACTTCAAAGCCTGATTGTGCAAGTTTTTCCCTCAATATTTTGGGGCTCTCGCCGCTCCAACCGTAGCAGCCGAAAACAGCAGCCTTCTTTTCTTTAAACTTGAGTTCTTTAAGGAAGGCCAACCATCCGCTGACAGTGGACAGAACATTGTTACCGACGGTGGGTGAACCGACGGCTATGGCTTTTGACCTAAAGACTTCTGTCATTATATCGTTTTTGTCGGTCTTGGCAATATTAAAAACTTTGACCCTTGTGTCCGGCGAGGCAAGAGCCACTTCTTGGGCTATTTTATGAGCCAGCTTTGTGGTGCCCTCCCACATGGTGTCATACACTATGGTAATTTGGTCTTCTTTGTAGGCCTGTGACCATTCATAGTATTTTTCGATTATTTGCAACGGATTGTCACGCCAAATGGCACCGTGGCTTGTTGCTATAATATCAATGGGCAAGTTTAAAGCGGTGATTTCATCGATTTTACGCTTAACCAGCATAGAGAATGGGTTGAGAATATTGGCGTAATATTTAATGGCCTCTTCCCAAAGCTTGCATTGGTCGGCCTTGTCGTTAAAGAGCTCGTCGACCGCAAAGTGCTGACCGAAGGCGTCGTTCGAAAACAAGATGTTATCGCCTGTCATATAGGTTGCCATACTGTCGGGCCAGTGCAGCATGGTCATCTCAACAAATACCAGTTGCTTGCCATTGCCGATGTCTAAAGTATCGCCTGTTTTTACGACATTAAAATTCCATTCCGGATGATGAAACTGACCGGTCAGCGAATCAACAGCCTTTTGTGTGCAATAAATAGGTGTGTTGGGAATTTTCTTCATCAATTCGGGCAGAGCGCCGCTATGGTCAATTTCACCGTGGTTGACAATTATGTAATCTATCTTCTCAAGCTCAATTTCTTTTTCCAAGTTCTCAACAAAGTCGTTGGCGTGCGGCTTCCATACGGTATCAATAAGCACTGTTTTTTCTTCCCTAATCAAATAGGCGTTTTGGCTGGACCCGTTGTTGATTGAATAGTCGTCGCCGTGAAAAGTTTCAAGCTCCCAATCAACCTTGCCTACCCAATAAACATTGTTTTTTATTTGCTTTTTCATTTATATTTGCATCCCCTTTAATTTATACTTTGGTGTGATCAGCCGCGTGGTGCCGGTGCCTTTACGACTATGAGTTCCAATGTGTCGTCATGAAGATTGTTTACATTCATTTTTGTTTGAAAAGGAATTTGCAGTAAGGTGCCGGCCTCATACTCATGAATTTCTTGGTCGTTTAAACCTATTGAAAGTTTGCCGCGCAAAACCGTCATGTAAACATTGGAGTTTGAATAATGTTCCGGCAGACCGTCGCCCTTGTTGAAGACCATGTGCAAGTAGTGAATGTTTTGGTCAAAAACAACCTTTTCCACTATTTTTTCGTCGCCTGTATAAAATTTATAAACTTTTTCTACCATGATAAATCCCCCTTGTTTTTATACTTATTTCATGCTCGTTATTATAACACAATTCCACCTTAATTTTCAAACAAATCCACGGGCAAAGTGTTTGCATTTGAACCCTCATTAAGGTATTATAATTTTGTTTTTAAGAAATAAATCACTTAATTTGCGGTGTCTTCCGCAAGCGGCAACTACGGAGGTTCTACACTATGAAACGCATTATCGGCAGATACCAGCGCAAGCAAATCCAAGACAACAAGCTTGAATCGGAAAAGGAAATCAGGCTACACTCACAAAGCAGTGAAGAGGATTTGTTTTCCGCTTTTAAAACCGGAGCTTCAGGCTTAAAGAAAAATGAAGCCGAAAAAAAGCAAGAAGAATACGGGCCTAACATTATTACATCGGGCAACAAAAACACTGTCTGGCACAGGTTAAAGGATTCTATAGTAAATCCCTTTAATATTATATTGTTCATAGTCGCCATCGTTACTTTTTTCACCGATGTAATCGCTTCGGAAACTCCAGACTATTTAACGGTAATTATTATAGGCTCCCTCGTTTTCCTTTCAAGTTTGGTTGCCTTTGTGCAGAGCCAACGCTCAAATGCCGCTGTCGAAAAGTTAACCGAATTTGTTTCAAACGATGCGGATGTTTGGCGAGACGGTGAACTTATCTCAATCCCCATGGATGAAGTTGTTCCCGGCGATATGGTTCGCCTTTCCGCGGGTGACATGTTACCGGCGGATGTGCGGTTTTTGACAACTAAAGACACTTTCGTGGCCCAGTCGGCACTGACCGGCGAGTCCATGCCTGTTGAAAAATTTGGCAAGCCCGCACCTGACAAAAACACCGGGGAAGCCCTAACCGACCTTGAGAATATAGGCTTTATGGGCTCCAACATAGTAAGCGGCAGCGCAACCGCTTTGGTTTTAGCCACAGGCAATGAAACCTACTTCGGCTCAATGGCAAAGTCTTTGTCCGGCGATAGGGCCAAAACCAGTTTTGAGCGAGGTGTTGATTCCGTCAGCAGCCTTTTGGTGCGCATGATGCTGATTATGGTGCCGGTTGTTCTGCTTATAAACGGTATTTCAAAAGGCGACTGGCCTGCTGCGATTTTATTTGCTATCAGTGTGGCTGTGGGTATCACACCCGAAATGTTGCCTGTTATCATGACTTCAACCCTGGCCAAGGGTGCGGTTTCCATGTCCAAGCACAAGGTCATTGTCAGAACTTTGGGCGCCATTCAAACCTTTGGTGAGATGGATGTTTTATGCACGGACAAGACAGGAACCCTTACCGAAGACGAGATTGTATTGGAACGCTACATGGATTTGCACGGTGAAGACGACCTCCGTATTTTGCGTTATGCCTATCTCAACAGCCACTTTCAAACCGGCTTAAAAAACCAAATTGATATGGCCGTCATAAACAGGGCGGAAATAAACAAATTAGAAGAAGTTACCGCTGTTTATACCCGTATAGATGAAATCCCCTTTGACTTTGTCAGGCGCAGGATGAGCGTTGTTTTGGCCAATGTAAGCGGGAAGCGCCAGCTCATAACCAAGGGAGCTGTTGAGGAAATGATCTCTGTATCTTCCTATGTTGAATTAGACGGCAAGATTTTGCCCCTTGATGATAAAAACAAGCAAATTGCTTTAGACACATACCATAAACACAATGCGGAAGGCTTGAGAATGGTTGCCGTTGCAAAAAAAGATGAAGTTCCCGGCGAAGGCGCCTTTAGTGTTGAAGATGAAAAAGATTTGATCTTAATAGGATTTGTCGGCTTTTTGGACCCACCCAAGGAGAGTGCCAAGGCCGCCATAAGCGCCCTAAAGGAACACGGGGTCAGAACTGTTGTTCTAACCGGCGACAGCGAAGGCGTTGCGGTAAAAGTTTGTGGCAAAGTCGGTATAAAAACCGAAGACCGCTTGTCGGGTGCGGATGTGGAAGAAATGACAGACCAAGAACTCCTGGCCTCTGTAGACAAATGTGACCTTTATTCCAAGCTTTCCCCCGCACAGAAACAAAGAGTGGTGGAGGCCTTCCAAACAGCCGGCCACACGGTGGGCTATTTGGGCGACGGAATTAATGATGCCCCTCCCCTTCACCAGGCAGATGTAGGTATCACGGTAGACAATGCGGTGGATATAGCCAAGGAAACCTCGGATATAATCATGTTGGAAAAGGACTTAATGGTTCTTGAAGAAGGCGTTATAGAGGGCAGAAAAACATTTGGCAACATTATTAAATACATTAAAATGGCTGCCAGCGGTAACCTGGGCAATATAATTTCGGTTATGATTGCCAGTATTTTTCTCCCCTTCCTCCCCATGTTACCGGTCCAAATTTTAATACAAAACCTTTTATGTGACCTTTCTCAAATGGGTATGCCTTTTGACAGGGTTGACTATGATTACATAAAACAGCCGCGGCGCTGGGAAACCAAGTCCATAAAATCTTTCATGGCTTATTTCGGGCCCTTAAGTTCAATTTTCGACATACTTTGCTTTGCTGTTCTTTGGTGGGTCTTTGAGGCAAACGGCCCCGAAGCTGCGTCACTGTTCCAGGGTGGCTGGTTCTTGTTTGGAACCATATCCCAAATATTGGTAATCCACATGATACGGACCGCAAAAATTCCCTTCTTGCAAAGCAAGCCTTCCGCGCCTCTTATGGCTTCAACCGCCATTGTGACGGTCTTGGCCTTTACCATAGCCTTCCAATCCAAGTTGGCCGGCTTTTTAGATATGGTACCCTTGCCCCTCGCTTTTATCCCCTGGTTGGCAGCAATATTGGCCGGTTATTTGGTCTTGGTCCAAATCGGTAAAAAGATTTATATAAGCAAATATGGCGAGTGGATGTAAATAAGAGTTAGGCACAAAATGTCGCAAAGGGGTGTTTATAAAGGTGAATACCATTAAAATAAAACGCATATACGAAACCTATGAAAATGCCGACGGCTACAGGATATTGGTGGACAGGCTATGGCCGCGCGGTGTGACAAAAGAAGCGGCAAGGCTTGATGAATGGGCAAAAGAAGTAACACCCTCTTCCGCCATCCGCACAGCCTTGCACACAGACTTGTTGGATTGGTCGGCTTTTGAAGGCGCTTATAGGGCCGAACTTGAGGCCAATGACCTGTTTGCCCCTTGGAAGTTAAAAGTTTTAGGTTTGCTTGAAACACAGCCGGTAACCTTCCTGACCGCTGCCAAGTTGGAACCGGAAAACCACGCTGCCATACTCAAAAAGAATGTAGAAAAATAGAAGATATTTATATTATGCAAAAAGCGGCTGCAAAGCCGTTTTTTTTGCTTGCGATAGGGGCCGGGAAAAAGTATAATAGTGAAAGTTTCTTCAGGGAAGTTGGTTTTGATTTGAATTCACAGTCCAATGATTTAACACAAGGAAATATTTTGGGAAAACTTTTGCATGTTGCCCTACCCATCATGGGTACCCAACTTATGCAAATGACATATAACCTGACCGACATGTTTTGGTTGGGCCGCACCGAACATTCTGTTATGTCAGTTGCCGCCAGCGGCTTGGCCGGTATGTTTTTGTGGTTGGGTATGGCACCGCTGACCATAGGCCGTATGGGGGCCGAAATCGGTACTTCACAAAACCTTGGGCGCGGTGATACCCGCTCTGCCAAGGCATATGCCCTGAATTCCGCCCGTATTTCTTTGTTATTGGGCCTGATTTACGGTGCCGTTTTATTTGTTTTTGCATCGCCGCTTGTCAAACTATTAAAGGTTCAAGACCCCCTGGTTTTTGACAACACACGGGGCTATTTACAAATTGTGGGCCTGGGTGAACCTTTTGCTTATTTAGCGGCAGCCATAACCGGCTCTTTCAACGGTGCGGGTAATTCACGCTTGAGCTTTACCGCCAATGCTTTTGGCTTGGTCATAAACATGGCCCTGGACCCCCTTATGATTTTCCATTTTGATTTGGGTGTTCGCGGAGCTGCTTGGGCCACAATTATAGCCCAAGCCTTTGTTTGCCTTATCTTTCTGATTTTTGCCAACTACCACAAAAAACGCCCCTTTGAAAATTTCAACCTTCTTGGGCGCTTTGATTTTGAAAAAGTCGGTCAAATTGTTAAATGGAGCTTGCCGCTTGCTTTGGAAAGTGCGGCTTTTACCCTCTTGGCCATGATAGTCACCGCTATGGTAACCTCGCTTTACGGTGAAAGCGCTATTGCCATACAAAGAGTCGGTAGCCAAATTGAATCCCTTTCTTGGCTTATAGGCGGTGGCTTTTCATCGGCCGTAACTGCCTTTATAGGCCAAAACTACGGTGCCGGCAAATGGACCAGAATCAGGCGCGGTTACAAAATTGCCTTGTCTTCCTTGATTGTTTGGGAAGTAATGGCTATGTTTGTCTTTATTTTTGGCGGACGCTTTTTGTTTTCAATATTCTTGCGCGACAACAGCGAAATTTTGGATATGGGTGCAACTTACTTAAAGATATTATCTATTTGCCAAATATTCATGGCTTTTGAAGGGGCTTGCGCGGGTGCCTTTCGCGGTATCGGTAAAACCATTCCCCCCAGTGTCAGCAGTGTTGCCGCCAACCTTTCCCGACCCTTTATGTGTTGGTATTTGTCCCGCCACTTTGGGCTAAACGGCTTTTGGTTGGGTATAGCCTTGTCGGCATCACTTCGCGGCTTAATTATGCTGATCTGGTACACCCTTTATCAAAGGGGCCTACCGATGAAAGATGAGATAAACCCGGCTCCTGTCAAGAGCCCGGCATTGTAAAATAAAAATATAAAGCAAAAACCGTGCAAGCTTGCCAACAAAGGCCATGAGCTTGCACGGTTTTATTTATACTTAAATTGAGAAAACAGCCTTTCGGCTGTTTTTGGTGCGGATAAGAGGACTTGAACCTCCACCGAGTTGCCCCGACTAGAACCTGAATCTAGCGCGTCTGCCTATTCCGCCATATCCGCATATTAAATAAATTGCAAATTGAAAATTGCAAGTTGCAAATTATAGATTTGCTTTTGAAGTCCTTACAATCGAAAAAAGGAGTTTTTCGATTTCTATGCATTCAGATAACACTGACACTGACTCTCTCTGATTTAGATATTTCGTTGCTGTAAGAAGTTTAATCCAATATTTTGCCTCTGCCGCTTCTTTCAAGGCAATATTCATTTTCGAGATGAAATCAGCCCTGCTCTGTGCTTGCTGTGCCTCTGCGATATTCGCACCTATGCTCGTACCGCTTCGTAACAATTGTTTGGATAAAACATACTCTTTTTGTTGTTGAGTCAGATATTTGTAAAGTTTGACAATTCTTATTGCAAATTTGAAGCTCTTATCTTCAACGGTATTTGACATAAAACCGCTCCTTAATTCGCAATTTGAAACTTGCCATTTACCATTTAGAAAAGCACAGCCTGTTTTTCAAGTATTTGACGGCCGGCTCTGAGAGCCGGCCGCCTGTTGGTGCGAGAGGCGGGACTTGAA
>JAAYSC010000092.1 GCA_012524025.1 Clostridiales bacterium
CAGGGTTGCCTTTTTATCTTGTCTGGACGGAACCCCAACAGGCAAATGAGCATATTTACGATTAAGTGTATTGATCTTTTCCATAGCATATGATACAAGTTCAGCATCTTCTGCGACTATCTCCTGATCAGAATCAGAAAAGTCGGTTAATATTGCAAATTGAAACCCGTTTTCAGAATTGCGCAGGTAATGCATTTCAATTTGAGCCACCAATGAGTTTATATCTTTACGGGAGCTAATCATCCCTGGAATTACCACCATAGTGCTGAAACGGCGTGGAAGGCTGTGCTTAAAGTCCATTTTTGGTAAAATCCGTGGGGGAATAGCCATATTAATAAACCAATTAACCAGGCTGGTTGCAATGGTAAAAGCAGGTATCAGCATAGCTATTCCTAAAATAATAGCTATAACCCACATCAAAGGTGTTCCGACAAGACTGCGGAGAATATTCCAGGAGTGATCGGCATAAAGCCCTAAATCGCTTTGGATTACCTGTGGAAAATTTATAAAGAGAGCGGAAATAACTAGAAATAGCAAAGTTAAAAATAACACTCCTCCCAAATAAACTCCATTGGCATGTTTAAATACCCAATTTAAAATTGCAACCCTGGGCTTGGGACGGTAATCAATTTTTTTCGCGAAGTATTTCTGATATTTACCGATAAGAAACTCCCCAATATGGACACCATTGGTGTAATTATCCTTTGAGGAATCGCTATTTATAAAATCATTCATTGTGTTGGGGTATTGATTTTCTTGCTTAATTTTTAAAAGATCCTCTTTAGCGAGAGAAGGTTCTTTATTTCCAATTGAAAACTGTTTGGCTAATCTTAATAGATAACGGGCTAAAAATATTTCTGAATAACCACTGTTATGAGAAAGTTTTTCCAACTTATTGCGGTACAGGTCACGGGTTTTAAAGTCCATGTCTGTATAAACACCTGCTGGATCCTTATGTAATAATTTTTCAAGAAGGCTGACCGACTCAAAAAAATCATTCCAACTTAATTCCGAGATTGCTCTCATACTGAGAATAATATTTGCTACTCCATTGTCAATATCCCACCCATGGGAAGTGTTAGCTGGATCTCTTAATGGATCTTTAATTCCGGGTATCAGACAGGAATACGAAGGTAAGGATGGATTTGTTTGAGGCTTAATCAATAAAAACAATGCCTCAGCAAGATATTCCAATAAACTAAAACGCAAAAAGATCGGCAATGCCCAAATCTCGGCTATTTTAAGCGGAATGTCTTTTTGCAAATCAATTATAATCTGTTCGGTTACTACAGAATCAAATAGTAGATTTTGATATGCCAGGATATTTTTAGCGATGGTATAAATTCTCGGATAACCACGAAATTGACCATCAATAAGTTTGGGTAAGTTACGGTAAAAACCGATAGTCAAGTCTTCTTTAATTTGCCGAATAGCTTGGTTGATGATATAAAAATTATCCAACACCCATTCAGATGTATAGGCAAGACTTGCATCCGGGCTACTTGTGTTCTTAAAAGATTGATAAGCCCCCTCGATCCCGGCTTGAATATTACTCAAATCTTTCATCACAGATTTATAATAAATATTCAAATTACGGTTATTCCTCTTATCCTGGGAGGTCTCTTTTCTTTCTTTTTGGATATGAATTACCAGATGCCTGACTAAATCTTCCTTATTTTCAATACGGAATTCAGTCTCTTCTGATTGTAGCATATCACTCTTGTTCAATTTGTTGTGTAAACTATCATCAGACATCAGGCATACCCTCACTTCTTTGTGCTGCTATTTCTGAGTTAGAAGGCTGGACATGAGAAAGCGGGACATCTTGAATAATTAAAATCGGCTTGG